>CAYYBP010000100.1:0-7942 GCA_964470275.1 uncultured Anaerolinea sp.
GATGGACATGGCTTCGAGCAGCGAGTTGGGGGTGCCGTCGTGCACGCTGACCGACACAGATACCAGGGAGCGAGCAAACTCGCGCCACAGCTCGGGTTGAGAGATCATCGGCAGGAGCGTGACACTTGATTGGATGTCCAGTTTCTCGATCCAGGCGCGGGCTTCGGGCTGCCCCGCCATCCACGGGCAGATGAAGCGGGTATCGGGATGGTTTTTGAGCAGCAAGGGGATGGATTTAAAGAATGTGTCATTGCGTACTGACCCGGAGCGGAACCCGCGCGGGTTGATCACCTGGGAAGGGACGGACAGGCCGACGCCGGTGATGATCTGGCTGATTTCCTCGAGGTCGATCCCGCCGCTGCCCGGCACCGTGAGGGTCGGCTTGGACGGGTTGAATGACCAGGCGCTCGCCAGGCGGATATCGCGGGTGGTGTCTGAGATGAGCCCGTCTGCGCGGCGCAGGGCGCTGCGGGTGGCGCTGGCCATCGCGCGGGTGGAAGGCGCATGGTAGGTAAGGTCGTTGCCCCAGGTGGAGATGATGAGAGGGATTTCCAGCGGTGTCGCGCCTGCCAGCATTCCTTCGTAGGGGATGCGCAGGGCGTGAACCAGGTCGGGGCGGACGCGGTCGATGAATTCCAGCAGCTGGTTTGCATTACGCCTGACTGACCACGGACCCAGCCAGTGGCGCAGATTGGAAGCTGCGCCGCGGAAGCGGGAGATCAATTTGCGGCTGGTCTTTGCCCTGCCACCGGATGATGCGCCGGCCTGGCTGCCGGATAACGACGCGAAAGCTGCGGGCACGTAGCGCATTTCGTTCACGCCGGGGAGCAGGTCGCACGGGTAGGTGGAAACCAGGTCAACGCGGTAGCCCAGCGGCTGAAGCATCTTGATCCAGCGCCTGGTGGTGGGGCTGCGGCCGTCAGCAACGATCAGCACATTCATTTGAGCCCTCCAGTTCCATCAGAGAACGGTTTCAGCAGCCAGGGTAAACGCGGCAACCATGGCTTCAAGATTGACCTCTTCCGATACGATGCGGTAGGACGCGCTACCCATGCGGCGCAAACGCCGAATATCATTCAGGGCTTCTTCCAGCACGGTGGTCATGGTACGCGGGTCGTCATCCGGGAGGACCCAGCCATTTTCAGGTGTCACCAGCTCACCCTGCGTGCCGTCGGCCTGTCCCACGATCACAGGCAGCGAATGCGCCATCGCTTGCTGCACCGCCAGCCCGCCGGTGCCCGGCAGGATGAACAGGTCGGCTGAAGCGAAGTAGGGGTCAAGTTCTTTGCCATGCCTGGCGCCCGTGAAGCGCGCGCGTGGATAGATCTGCCAGGCGAGGGCTTCCAGCCGCGCCCGCTCTGGACCGTCACCGATGACGATCAGGTTGGGCTGAACATCGGCGGGCAGGGCTGCCAGGGCATGCAGCAGGGTATCGATGAGTTTGCGCGCCTGCAGACGCCCGATGAACAATAGTTCAGCCCTGCCGTCGCGAAAGACAGCCGGGCGATCGACGGGGGGTTCGGTCGGGCGGCGCGTGACGGCGTTGGCGGCGACGAATACCCGCGCCGGGTCAATGCCGGCGGATACATACTGGCGGGCGCCGGCGTTGGAATAGGCGATCACCGCGTCAAGCGAGCGTAAATAGCGATGGTAGAAGGCTGCCGCGAGGCCGCCCGTGGGCGGCGCACCCAGGCCCCACCCGATCACAGGGCGTCCGAGACTGTGCATCCACCGGACGGCGAGGACATTGGACAAGTTGCGGATATTGGTCTCAATGATCAACAATCCCGGCTGCCAACGCTGGAGCCATACCAGCATACCCAGCTGCCAGTAGAAATATGCTTTCCCCCGGAGGAAATGCAGGTTGCGGGCGCGGGAAAAGTGCGCCACACCGAGCGACCTGGCGGACTCAACGGCTTCACTCGGACGGGGTTTACCGGCGAAAACGCTCAACCCCTGCAGGCAGGCCGTGGCCAGGGTGTCAAAGAACTCCGCGCGGTATTCCGGCAGGATGCGCTGCTGCACGCCTACCCGGGCACGGATCATGTTCATGCGATCACCTGCACGCGCGAGCCTTCATGGGTCTTGGTCACTTCGATCCTCGCCGGGAAGGCATCCTTGAGCTCTTCGAGGTGGGTGATCACCAGGATCCTGGCGAAATCAGCGCCGACCAGATTGATGGCTTCAACCAGCCGTTGACGCCCGCTGGCATCCTGGCTGCCAAAGCCCTCATCGATCACCAGCGTTTGCAGGCGGGCGCCTGCCCGCATCGACAGCACGCGGCTAAGCGCCAGGCGGATGGCAAAATTCACCCTGAAGGCTTCGCCGCCGGAGAAGAGCTCGTATGGGCGTTCTCCCGCGGAGTCGCGGATGAGGATATCCAGCGTTTCCTTGCGGTCATCGCGTTTTTTGTCCTTGAACTCGCGCTGGGTTTCAAATTTCACTGACATCTCGCCGGCGCTCAATCGGTCGAGGATTTCATTGGCGTGGGCTTCGATATCCGGCAGCGCCTGTTCGATCAGGAGCGCCGGAATGCCATCCTTGCCAAACGCGCGCTCGAGGGTTTTCAGGTTGGTGATCAGGTCATTCAGACCGGTTTTCTCTTCGATCAATTCCGCTTTTCGTTCGCGCTGGCTGTCAAGCACCTCCACCTGGTTGCGCGTATAACCGATCTCCTGCTGCAGGCTGTTCACCTCCCGGTTGGCGGCGTAATACTCGGCTTCCAACTGGCTGATATCGGGCAGGTTGGCGGATTCCTGTTGAAGTTTCTCGCGCGCGGTCTGCAGGTCGCCCATCAGGGCGGCGAGACGGCTTTCTTCTGCAGCGATGGATTTTTGCAGGTTGGTGATCTCTCTTTCGAGAACGCTGAGCGCGGACTTAGCCTGTTCCAGTTTGAGCAGTTTATCCTGGCTGGAGCGACCGGCCAGTTCAGCATCGCGGGCTTTTTCGTGGGCGGCGGCATCATACCCCAGGGCTTTGAGCTGCTCGTCGATCGACGCCAGTTCCGCCCGGGCTTCCAGCGCGAAGGAAGAATCACGCAGGGTCGCGAGAAGCTGGTTCAGCGATTTTTCGCCGCTCGCGTGCCAGCTGTTGACCTCAAGCTGGCTTTTGCGCAGTTCTTCAGCCCTGAAATCCGCCTGGCGCTGCTGCTGCTTGAGCTCGGCTTCAGCGCGCTGCAAACCGGCGAGCTGCATTTCCAATTCACGGTAGCGGGCATCCCATGTTTCGGCTTTCTTCTGGTTCTCACGGTAGGTATCCCCCTTCGTCTTGCCGCGGATTTCCAGGTCCTGCAGCAGGCGTTCGCGTTCATCGCTGTTGAGGGGTTTCTCACAGGTCGGGCAGACCGCCCCGCTGATAACCTGCAGCCTTGAGATGCGCTCCTTGAGCTCGTCCATTTCAATTTTCAGCTGGATGTTTTCAGCTTTGGTGTGCGCTTTTTCATCGAGCAGGAGGTGCATCTCGTTTTCAATGTCGGCGCGGGCGTTTAATTGTTCCGTCAGGGCGGATACAGAAGCTGCAAGCTCGTCGACCTGACGCTGCAGTGCCGGAAGACTTTCTTCCAGGGTTTGAACTTCGACCTGTTTGCGGGTTAGGGCATCCAGCTCGGTCTTCAGGCGCGTCCGCTCGCTTTCGATGATCAGCACGGGCGCCTGGCGCTGTGTTTCGTATTGGTGAAAGTTGACTGCCACGGCGTCCCACTGCGAAAGGACCTGGCGGCTGTTCTCCCACTCCGCCACCTCGCGTTTTACCTGGTCCTCGCTCTCCACCAGCGCGCGGTGATTCACCTGCTCTTGCAGTCGCTGTTCCAGGTTCTGCCGGTGTTCCTCCAGCTCGCCGCGCACCCGCTGCACCTCGGCGGCCTGTTTTTCCACCTGCTTCTGGTCGCTGGCTATCCGGTCAGCGATCAGCCTTTGCTGGTCGAGCAGGACCTTGCGGGCGTCAAAGAGCGCCTGCTTGTCGGCCAGGTCTTTTTCAAGGCGGGCAAGTTTGGCTTTGCGCTCGCTTTCAAGCTTCAATTCGTTGTCGATGTCCTCGATCTGGGTTCTAATAAGAGCGAGCTCATTTTCCATTTCGCGGCGACGGCGGGTGGCTTCTTCGCGGTACTCTTCCCAAATATCGAGACCCAGGATGCCCGAGAGGATACGCTTGCGGTCACCCGGGCGCTGCTGGGCAAAAAGATCGGCTTTGCCCTGTAAAAAGAACGAAGCGTTAATGAAGGTTTCATAATCCAGGTGGAGGGTGCGGCGGATGAGATCTTCGGTCGCGCGCATCGTCGCCTCGGTGAGGGCGTGCCAGGTGGCATCGGTTGAGCGCATGCGAAATTCCAGCAGGGTGGATTTGTCGCGCGTCTTGCTGCGCTGCACCTGGTAGCGGGCGCCTTCGTAATCAAAATCAAGGATGACCTCCGCGGTCTTCGCCCGCAGGTTGATGACCGCGTCGTCCTTGCGGCGGGCTTCGCCGAATAACGCCCAGGTGATGGCTTCGAGCAGGGAGGACTTGCCTGCGCCGTTCTCACCGGAAATACACGCCAGGGTGAAGTCATTGAAGTCGATCTCGACACGCTCGTTGTATGAAAGGAAGCCGCTGATCTGCAGGCGGACAATGATCATGCTTCCTCCCCGGGTTTTCCAGTGGGATCATCCAGTTTTTCGCGCGATACCAGCAATTTGTCCACCCTGCGTCCATCCATATCCAACACCTCAAAAGTGAACCCGTTCCATGTGAAACGATGACCGGTCGCAGGGATGGTGCCGCACTGGTTCATCACGAAACCGCCGATTGTCTGAAATCCAACCTTGTCCTCTTCAGGTAGAAAATCGACGTCAAGTAATTCTTTGAATTCATCGATCGGCAGCAGCCCATCCAGCAGGTAGGAGCCGTCTTCGCGCAGAATGATCTCCGGCTCGCCGCCTTCCTCGCGGTCAGGTAGTTCGCCGATGATCGCCTCGAGCACGTCAAAGAGCGTGACAAAGCCCAGAACGCCGCCGTATTCATCGATGACCAGGGCTTCATGCACGCCCATCTCGCGCTCCATCTCGAGCATGCGCATGGCGAGCGTGTTTTCAGGGATGAAGAGGGGTTTTTCAAGCAGGTCGACCAGGTTGTAGGGTGCTTTGGTGAGGTGTTTTTCAAGCAGCGTCTTGGCGTTGAGAATGCCGATGACGTTGTCCAGTGATTCACGGGCAACCGGGAAGCGGGAATGCGGGTTCTCGAGCACCTGCCTGAGAATCTCCTCGATGGGGTCGTTGGCATCGATCCAGGCGATCTCGGTGCGCGGGGTCATGATGGCGTTGATCGAACGGTCGTTCAAGCGAAAGACACTTTCCACCATATCCTGTTCAGCTTCGCCAAACACGCCCACCCGTGTGCCCTGGTCGATCAATACCCTGATCTCTTCCTCGGTGATGGGGGGGTCCTTGGAAGGATGGATGCCCAGTATGCGCAACCCGAGGTCGGTGGAGATGGATAAGAGGTGGATGAGGGGCGCGGTGAGCCACGACACAAAGCGCATCACCCCCGATACTTTTGATGCGATCTTCTCCGGGTTGTTCAAGGCGATCTTCTTGGGGATCAGTTCTCCGATCACCAGCGAGAAGTAAGTGGTCACCAGTACGACGATCACCAGCGATACCGTGGCGGCGTAAGGCGCGAGCCAGGCGATCTTCGACAGCAGCACGGTGAGCCTTTCGGCGAGGGTTGCGCCACCGAACACTCCGGTGAGCACGGCGACCAGGGTGATGCCGATTTGCACCGCTGACAGCAGCCGGCTGGTGGAGCTGATCAACTGCAGCGCGCGCGCTGCCCCGGCATCCCCGTCGCTCGCCAGCTGCTCAAGGCGCACCTTGCGTGAGGAGACCAGGGCGATTTCCGCCATGGAGAAGTAGCCATTGATCAGAATCAGAACGAGGATGAACAGGATCTCAATAAACGGGTTGGCCAGCATGCTATTCCTCTGTCATTTCGCCCTGTGGATCACCAGCGATGGTTTGAATAATGGACGCTGCCAGGGTGTGCAGGGTGTCCATCTCAACCGGCTGGGTATGAACAGATTTCCAGTAGGTATCAAGCAATTCCAGCGGGGTGAGCGAAGCGATGGATTGATCCGCCGGCAGGCGCAACCGGGCTTCTTCCTTAGGCCGCCGGACGATATGGAACTCAAGAGCGGCGGCGCATCTCTCGCGCAGCACGGGTTCATCGATGAACATTTCGAGTTCACGCGGGTACTCAAGTGTCAGGCGGATGATGGAGTCCGCGATTTTATCCTCCGGAGGGAGAACAGCCATCACTTTTTCCATCACGCCCTCTTTGTCAGTGATCCTGACAAGTTTATCGAAAAATACCCTGCCGGGGATCTTGCGGAATTCATACGAGGTGCGGCTTTTTTCCACGCTGGCAACGATGAAACCCTTTTCGTCCGCGACCTCGCCAAAATCGACCCTCTCGATGGAGCCCGGGTACACCACGGGGGGATGCTGCCCGGCGTTGAGATCCTGGTGTTTGTGGATATGCCCCAGGGCGACGTAATCCAGGCGGGGATCCTTCACCAGTCCGGCGGGAAGCACCAGGTCTTTTCCCAGCATGACCGTGCGCTCATTGCCGTAGATCGCGCCCTGCACCGATCCGTGCGCCACCAGGATGGCGGGCAGGGAGGGGTCTAGCGCGTCAAGCTGCTCCTGCAGGATGACCGTGAGACGTTTCTCGATCTCTTCGTTGACCAGGTCGCCCTCGGCAGCGGAAAGCTGCAGAGCGGCCATCAGGCTTGACCGGAAAACCCACGGCAGGGCAATGACCTGCAGCGGCAGCCCCCACAGATCATCCGGCTTTAACAATTCCGGCTTGTTCAGTACGCGTACATTCGGCACCTGCAGCGTGTCGAATTCCTGCAGGGTGTGGGCCCGCCCGCTGGCCGGGCTAATGTCGTGGTTGCCGATCAGCAGCAAGGTACGAATGCCCGCCATCGGCAGGCGGATGATGCGCCGGCCCCACTCGCGCTGGAAGGTGGGCGAAGGGGTGCGGTCTTTGTAGGCATCACCAGAAAAAATGACCAGGTCGACCTTCTCACTGATGGCCGTGTCAATGATCACATCCAGCGCCTTGAGGAAGTCGGTCACCCGGATCGGCAGACCTGACTCTGGGTCGTGCTTGCCGTGGGTGGCGATGTCGATATGTGCGTCTGCGAAATGAACGAGCTTGATCATTTTCCGCCTGCTGAAGCGAGTTTTATGGAGCTTCTCCCATTTGCTGGAGGATTGAGAGGCTGGGTCCGAATCCGGCGTGATACTTAAGACTCTCGCGGAATTCTTTCGATGCGCTTTCGGTATCCCCAAGCGCCAGGTAAGACATGCCGCGCCAATAGTAGCTCTCCTCGAGGATCGGTTTGCTCATCGCGTCGAGGGTCTGGGTCGCCAGGTCGATCACGTCCTGGTAGCGACCGGAATAATAGTAGGCAAAGTAGGGTCCGGTCTGGTACCACAAGGCGCGGTAAGGGCGGTAGATCGATTCGATCTGCGGGTAGATCGCAAAAGCTGTGTCGTACGCGGAGGCGGCTGTGGCGTAGTCCTGCAGGTACACCAGGCTGGTGCCGGCGTTGAACCAGGCGAAGAAACGGTCGCGTGTGTCGGAGAGATCGGAGGCTTCCTTCATCGCCCGGTCATAGGCGATGCGGTAAGCGTCCTGCTCATTGGCCAACGGCCCGAGGGTGTTGAGGACATCGTTGAGTTTTTCCTGCGGGTAGATCACGATGAAAACATAGTTGAACGCCCGCCAGTTTTTGAGCATGTCTTCGTAGGTCACCGAGAAGCCGGGGAAGTTCTTTTTATCCGAAATTTCGCCGCCGCCAGGTGGATAGATAAGCAAGTAGGAATCCTGGGTGGTAAACACCTGCTTGCTGTCATCGTACCCAAGCACCAGGTTGTAATGCCCCATCCAGCCTTCCTTCTTG
>CAYYBP010000101.1:0-2204 GCA_964470275.1 uncultured Anaerolinea sp.
ATGACCGATCAACCCCGAGAACATCATCAGGGTCGAACCGATGCCCATGCTGACCACGGTGACCGCGATTGGATTGACCCTGCCTTGAAAGTTCAGTTTCCTTCCCACCAGCGTGCCGATGCTGTTCGATAACAGGCAGACGATCGCAAAAACAAAACCCAGCACCGATCTTCCTGTGAATCCTGAGGGATAAAAGAACAGGATCACCCCCGCCAGGTTGATGGCGACACCCGCGAACTGGTACCACGTCGGGACTTCCTTGATGAGGAAAATTGCGGAAAAAGTGACCAGGATCGAACTCAAGTTGAGGATGAGGCTTAATGTCGTTGCCGGCAGGTGATCCAGCGCCAGGAATTGCGCCCCCTGAGCCAGGTAATAAGAAAAAATGCCCATAAGGATGACGAGTACCCAGTCCGATCGCGAAAAATGACGGATCTGCTCTCTCACACTTTTTTGAAACAAAAACGGAGTCAAGAAGATGAATCCCAGGAAATATCTCAACCCTGCGAAAGTCAATGGAGGAATATCACGCAGCCCGATTTTGATCAGAATCCAGGATGAAGACCAGATGACAACAACCACCATCGCCAGCAGGATCGCCTTGAGTCTCGACGGTGCTTTCACGCTTTTTCTCAGTTCCCGCTGATTTTCATGTCGCGGATATGCAATTGTTGGCTCTTAAAGCCGTTGTAATGGTTCACTTCGATCGTGTAAGCAATGTCAAAACGCGGTTTCTCCTCCTGCCAGACTTCAAACCATTCCGCCTGGTTGAAAGCCACCGCCCGGTTGATCTTGCTGCCGCGGATGTAGAAACTGATGTGCGTGCCTTCCTTCCCCATCAAACGCATCCCGTCAATTTCAACCCCACGGGAAATAAAAACCGGCGCGGGATTCCCCATACCAGTTGGTTGAAGTTGTTCGAGCATCGCAAAGTGCTTCGGATCGAATCCCTTGATATCCAGTTCCATCTCGTATTTGATCACCGGTCTCAGGTCGATGCCTTGCAGTTTTTCTCGAGCGATCGCCTGAAGACGCTCTTTCAGTTGTTCGATCTTATCGGTTTCAATAGTGAAACCGGCTGCCATCGCGTGACCACCGTGTCGCACAAGCAGATCAGCGCATTCATCCAGCGCTTCGGTGATGTGAAACTCAGGGATGCTGCGGCAGGAGGCGCGGATTGTATCCCCTTCCACCTGCCCCACGATCGACGGCCGGTGGTAATTCTCCACCAGTTTTGACGCTACCAATCCTACAATACCGGAACTGAATTTTTTATCATACGCGGTGATAATGTATTGATCGGTCAGGTCAGGGAGCGTATTTTGCACGGTCTCCTGGGCTGCCCGGGTCGCCTTCTGCCTTTCCGTGTTCTGGTCCTCAAGGATCTGCGCGAACCTGCCCGCTTCCTGGATGGAGGTCTGGATCAACAGCTTGTACGCTTCCAGCGCGGATTCCATCCTCCCGGCAGCGTTCAACCGCGGACCGATGACAAACCCGATATCCGACGCCGTGATTTGGCTGATATCCTTCCCAGCTGCACCGGCCAGCGCCTTCAAACCGATCCTCTCGCCCAGGCGGATGCGCGATAATCCCTTTTTGACCATTGCGCGGTTCTCGCCTGTCAGCGGGACGATGTCAGCCACCGTGCCGAGCGCGACCAGGTCAAGCCAATCATCCGCCTTGCGTGCATCCATTCCAGAGCCCAGGAACAGCCCCTGGGCGATCTTGAATGCCACGCCTACCCCCGCCAGATCTTTATACGGGTACAAGTCCTCGTCTTGTTTCGGGCAGATCACGGCGTACGCCCCCGGTACATCACCCCTGGGGTGATGGTGGTCACTGATGATCAGGTCCACATCCAATGACCGCGCCAATCCCGCTTCCCGCGGTGAGCGGATCCCGCAATCCACCGTCAGTATCACTTTTGCGCCGGAATCAGCCAACATCTGTATCGCTTCGAGGTTTAATCCATACCCTTCATCAAACCGGTTGGGGATGTAGCGGGTCACGTTCCCCTCCAGTTCCCGGATGACTTCCACCATCATCACCGTGGCGGTTACTCCATCGACATCGTAGTCCCCGTAGACCACAATGGGTTCACTTTCCCTGATCGCAGCCAGGATCCTCTCAACTGCTTTATCCATATCCAGCAGGAGAAATGGGTCAGCCAGCTCCGCCCTGCCAGACAGGAACTCATCGGCTTC
>CAYYBP010000101.1:2214-7870 GCA_964470275.1 uncultured Anaerolinea sp.
GATTGAAAAGAACCTGACGCATAAACGCCGGGTATGCCTCCAGCGCATTATTGGTGGTCTCATCGACCTTCGGGTATGGGTCCCACCGTTTCGTTTGTGATGTACCTGTCAATGTAAATTCCTTTGTGTGAAATTATGGGCAAAATTCATTGAAAATACCTGCGAAATTCCCGCGCGAAAGTAGCGACCGGGGATCTTACTGAACTTGTAGTATAAACGAGGTGCAAATCCCCTGCAAGATGAACAGGGTCATTCTCGCAGGTTCAGGTACAATTAGAAATTAAAGTCAGGTTTAAATGACCTTTGAACAGATAATAACCTCGATCATCATCATTGCAGCAATCGTCCTCTTTATCACCAACCGGCTTCGGGCAGACCTGGTGGCGCTGATGGCGCTTACCGCCCTTGGCTTGAGCGGCATTGTCAGCCTGAATGAAGCCTTCTCCGGGTTCAGCAGCACAGCGGTGATGACGATACTCGGCATTTCGATGATCTCCGTTGCGCTCCAGATGACTGGCGCGACCCATTCGCTGGGAAAACTGATATTCCGCTTGAGCAAGGGAAATGAGACCCGACTGGTTTTTCTCGTTTCCGTTGCTTCCGCCCTGCTATCCCTGTTCATGAACAATATCGCGGCTGTCGGGGTCCTTCTCCCGGCTGTCAGCTCACTATCCCGGAAAAGCCGCGTCTCCCCGTCCCGTCTCCTGATCCCGCTTGCTTTCGGCACGATCCTGGGAGGCATGGCCACCCTCCTCACCACTTCGAATATCATCGTCAGCGGCGCGCTCCGGGACGCGGGTATTCCCAGTTTCGGTTTGCTGGATTATTTCCCGATCGGCGGTCCTGTGATGATCCTGGGGATCATTTACCTCACATTTATCGGAAAACGCCTGCTTCCCTCCGGGGGCGGCCATGAACGGATCACCAATAAACGGGATTTTACCGAGCGGTTGAGCGAGCTCTTCCAGGTCGACAGGAATCTTCTCCAAATTGAGCTTGGGCATGAATCCCCGCTGATTGGGAAGACGATCGCCCAGGGAGACTGGTCCAGGCGCTACCACATCACCATTCTTGCCCTCATTCATGGAAGAGAAATCCTCTTCTCACCTGCTTCCAGCACGGTTATCGATGCACGGGATACCCTTGTGGTCAAGAGCGCGATCAAACCGGAAGTCATCGCTGAGCTAAAACTGGTGGTCAAACCGCTTGATGCCCCGGGTTTCAGGGTCAGTGATGAATCCCACCCATTGGCTGAGATCCTCGTCACTCCCCATTCCCGCCTCATTGGAAAAACAGTGAAAGAGATCGGCTTCCGTGACCGCTTCGACCTGAATGTCCTCGGGATATGGCGTTCCGGCAAGCCGTTGGAAGAGGAATGCGCGGATGTGTCTCTCCATTTCGGTGACGCGCTCCTGGTGCAGGGTCCGACCCCCAATATACGCAACCTCCGCTACGACACAGACCTTGTCCTGCTGGAAGAGGACCCCGACGCCGTAGTCGCTCCGGGCAAAGGGCTCGCGACCATCCTGATCACGCTCGCCGTGCTGGCAGTGGCTGCCATCGGAATCATGCCAGTCTCGCTCCTCGCCATCGCTGGCGCCCTGCTGCTCATCCTCATCGGCAGCATGAGCGTGAATGACGCCTACCATGGCATTGAATGGAAAGCCATCTTCCTCATCGCTGGTCTATGGCCGCTCAGCATCGCCCTGCAGAATACCGGCCTCGCCAACCTGGCGGTGACTTCATTCCTCGACCTTCTCGGACCAGTCTCTCCTATCCTCCTCGTTTCCTCGTTTCTCTTCCTTTCTATGCTGCTTACCCTCCTGATGAGCGGCCAGGTCTCAGCCATCGTCATGATCCCGCTTGCGCTGGCCGCCGCCCAGACACTTGGAATCAATCCCCAGCCATTCGCCATGGCGGTGGCCATGGGTTGTTCGCTCGCCTTTATCAGTCCTCTGGGTCATCCGGTCAACATCATGGTCATGAGCCCCGGAGGGTACACATTCAAGGATTTCCTGCGTGTCGGCGCGCCGCTTACCATCCTGGCGTTCGCGGTGGTCATTGCCGCAATCGCCATTTACTGGGGGTTATAATTACCCCGCATGACCGCCCAACCGTTTGTATTTAACCTCATAAAAGAGCAAGGCGCAGCCCGCGCTGGTACCTTCACCACCCCGCACGGACTGATCGAGACGCCAGTTTTCGCCCCCGTGGGAACCCAGGCGACGGTCAAGGCAGTCAGCCCGGCGCAGCTTGCTGAGACCGGTGCCACACTCGTCCTGGCCAATACCTACCACTTGTACCTGCGCCCGGGCGCGGACCTCGTCGCGGAGATGGGCGGGCTGCACCAGTTCATGCGCTGGCCGGGACCCATGCTCACGGATTCCGGCGGTTTCCAGGTTTTTTCGCTGGCCGGCACCCGCAAAATAGATGATGACGGTGTGACCTTCAAGAGCCACATCGACGGAACCCTGCACCGTTTCACCCCTGAAAGTTCCATTGCCGTCCAGGAGCAGCTTGGCGCGGACATCATCATGGCATTCGATGAGTGCGCCGTTCCCGATGACCTGGCATACAACCAGGCCGCGCTCGTCCGCACGCACACCTGGCTGGATCGTTGCGTTGCCGCCAAAAAGCGCCCGGATCAGGCCTTGTTCGGTATCGTTCAGGGTGGCATCTTCCCGGAACTGCGGCGTGAATCCGCCCGCTACGTCGCCGCGCTGGACCTGCCCGGCAACGCCATCGGCGGATTGTCAGTCGGCGAGACCAAACACCAGATGCACGAGATGCTTGAGGCGCTCGATCCGATCCTGCCGCGTCACAAGCCGCGCTATTTGATGGGCGTCGGCTCGCCGGAAGACCTGGTCAACGGGATCATGCGCGGAGTGGATATCTTCGACTGCGTGCTGCCCACCCGCCTGGCGCGCCACCAGGCTGCCTTCACCGCAGCCGGCAGGATGAACCTGATGAACGCCGGCTTTGCCCGCGATTCACGCCCGATTGAAGCATCCTGCGATTGTTACACCTGCCGCACCTTCACCCGCGCCTACTTGCGCCACCTGATCGTCGCCAAGGAGATGCTCGCGGCGACCCTCATCTCCATCCACAACATCCAGTTCCTGGTGGACCTGGTCAAGCGCGCCCGTCAATCGATCCTGGATGACAATTTCCCATCCTTCAGCGCGGATTTCCTCGCGTCGTATAAAACCACATCCCACAAGGTGCAAACATGACGTTCCTGCAATCACTCATCCTTGGCATCATCCAGGGGCTGACGGAATTCCTCCCGATTCCCTCATCCGCCCATCTCGTTCTCGTCCCGTATATCCTTAACTGGAGCATCCCCGAAAGCCAGATCTTTCCATTTGACGTACTGGTGCAGCTCGGCACCCTCGCGGCCGTTATCGCGTACTTTTGGAGAGACCTGGTCACCATCATCAAGGCATTCGTGCGCGGCATCCTGCGCAAAAAGCCCTTTGCCGACCCCGACGCCCGCACGGGCTGGTACCTGGTCTTCGCCACCATCCCGGCTGGCCTGGCAGGTCTCCTGCTCAAATCAAAAGTGGAGGCTGCGTTCAACAGCCCGAAAGTCACCGCCATCTTCCTCTTCTTCACCGCTTTTCTGTTGGTGCTGGCGGAGTTTATCGGCAGGCGCAAGCGGGAGCTAAAGGACCTCAACTGGAAGGACGCGCTGTGGATTGGCATCTTCCAGGCGTTCTCCATCTTCCCCGGTGTTTCGCGCTCCGGCTCGACCATCGCCGGTGGCATGACCCGCCAACTGCAGCGCCCTGCCGCCGCCCGCTTCGCCTTTCTTATGTCCATCCCCGTCATGCTGGCTGCGGGCATCTTCAGCATCCCCGACCTGCTGGACGTGCCCAACCTGGGCGCATTTCTGCCCGTGCTCGCTGTCGGCTTTGTCGCCGCCGTTATCGTCGGGTATCTCTCCATCCGCTGGCTGCTCAACTTCCTCAACAAGCGCTCGCTGGTATGGTTCGCGGGTTATTGCGTTCTGCTTGCCGCCGCCGTCCTCATAATTGGTGCGGTAAGATAGCCACCTCCCCCGAACAAAAAACTCCCCCGCTTCAGGTTCAGCGGGGGAGTTCTCTTTACGAAGTCTCGAGGTAGCGGGTAAGTTCCCAGTCCATCACGTTCAGGCGGTAGTCCTCCCACTCCGACCATTTGGCGCGCATGAAGGCGTCGTAAAGCGTAACGCCCAGCGAGCCCTTCACGACCGCATCATTCTCCAGCTCCACCAGCGCCTCGCGCAGCGACCCCGGCAGGGAGAGGATGCCCATCTCTTTTCGCTCTGCTTCGGTCAGGTCGTACACGTTCACATTGTTCAACGGAGCCGCCGGTTTGAGCCCCTTTTCCACCCCGTCAAGTGCAGCGGATAGCATCGCCGAGTACGCCAGGTAGGGGTTGCACGAGGGATCCGGACAGCGCAGTTCAGCGCGCACGGCCGTGGACATTCCCTTGATGGCCTGCGGGATGCGGATGAGCGCTGAGCGGTTGGTCTGCGCCCACCCAACGTACACCGGTGCTTCGTAGCCCGGAACCAGGCGCTTGTAGGAGTTCACCGTCGGGGCGGTCACCGCAGAGAATGCCCGCGCGTGGTTGAGCTGCCCGGCGATGAATCCGTACGCCAGCGCTGAAAGCTTGAACTCGTCCTGCGGGTCGTAGAACAGGTTGTTGCCCTGTTTGTCGAACAGCGACTGGTGGCAGTGCATCCCCGAGCCGTTGACGCCGAAAATGGGCTTCGGCATGAACGATGCGATCAGCCCGTTCTGCGCCGCGATGGCCTTGACCGTGTACTTGAGCGTGAGCACGTTATCTGCTGAGCGCAGCGCATCGCTGAAGTGAAAGTCGATTTCGTGCTGCGCCAGCGCGCACTCGTGATGCCCCACTTCCACCTCCAGCCCCATCGAGTCCAGCGCCTCCATTAACTCAGTGCGCACCCGCACCGCCTCGTCATTAGGCGAGAAATCAAAGTACCCGCCCACATCGTGCGGCACGGGGTGAATATCGATACTCCCGTTGCGCTTGAACAGGAAGAACTCCGGCTCCGAGCCCACCATGTAGCGCATGCCGCGCTCCGCCAGCGCTTGCGTCTGGCGCCGCAGTCTGCCGCGCGGATCCCCCTCGAAGGGCGTGCCGTCCGGGTTGTAAATGTCGCAGAAAAGCCGCGCCCGCTTCAGATTCACCGGCGACCACGGCAGCACCGCGTAGGAATCCACGTCCGGGATCAGGCGCATGTCGCTCTCCTGGATGCGTGCGAAGCCTTCCACTGATGAGCCGTCGAACCAGATGCCCTGGTCCAGCGCTCCCGCCAATTGCGACACCGGCGCGTCCACACTCTTGACCGTCCCGGTCACGTCGGTGAACTGGAAGGAGATGAACTTCACATCATCAGCTGCCACTCGCTCCAAAAGCTCTTTCTTGTCCATTTTCGTCTCCTCATAAAAAAAGGCATGCGTTGGGGCATGCCTTATGTAAAAATAGAGCTCAGCATCCCTTCCGCTTAAAACCACAGGCACCAATCGCCTGGCCGGTGTCAGTTATCTGTCCCGGGCGTCGCCGTCCGGATTTGTTCACTGATTTCATGGGAAGGGAGATGGAAGCCCCTGGCCGGGCTTCGGAGGCATCCGCTGATCAATCG
>CAYYBP010000102.1:0-7834 GCA_964470275.1 uncultured Anaerolinea sp.
TTAGTACATACGCCACCTGGTGGATTCGGCAGGCAGTCACCCGGGCGATCGCTGACCAGGGAAGGACGATTCGGGTCCCGGTTCACATGGGTGACCAGATCAACAAACTGCTGCGCATTCAACATCAGCTCACCCAGCGGTTAGGCCGCGATCCATCCGTCGACGAGCTTGCAATCGCTCTCGATGTTCCACCCAAAAAAGTTGAGAATATGATCCAGGTCGCTCGCCGGCCTCTTTCGCTTGAGACCCCGACAGATGATGAGGAAGATTCTGTTCTGGGCGATTTTATTGAGGATGACGAAGCCCCTCCCCCCGATGACTCTGCCACATATAATTTACTCAGGGAACACCTTGAAGAGATTCTATACGGGCTTCCTCCGCGGGAGGTTCGCATTCTTCAACTGCGTTATGGTTTATTGGATGGACAGGCATACACCCTTGAAGAAGTCGGTCGCAAAATGGGTGTAACGCGCGAGCGGGTTCGCCAGATTGAAGCTCAGGCGTTGAGCCGGCTTCGCCATCCTTCCATCCGCCGGAAACTGCGTGATTATTTAGGTGAGTAAACCGCTCTAGTTCATTTTTCGGATTTTCGACCGCAGGCTGCCCAACAGCTCATTTGGAGGTGAATATTATGGCAATTATCTCTCTTCGTGACTATAACAACCTGATCAGCGCTCTGATTGATGAAAACAAGTTCGACGAAGCCCTCTTTCACTGCAACGCCGTACTGCAGTCATATCCAGATGCCATCGAAACCGCTCACCTTCAGGGAAAAACGCTATTAGAGCTCAATCGTAATGATGAAGCCTTAGATATTTTTTCAAGAATTCTCGCTGTTTTTCCAGATGATGCGATGGCACATGCCGGACTATGCGCAATTTATGAGGGCAGGCAGGAAATTGATAAAGCGATCCAGCATATGGAGCTGGCTTTTGACACACAACCATCCAACCTCGCTATCCAGGAAGAGTTAAAGCGCTTATACGGTCTTCGTGATGGAGTTGCTCCTTCTAAAATCAGACTGACTCGGGGTGCGTTAATCAAGATGTATGCAAAAGGCGACCTCCACCAGCAGGCGATCTCTGAATCTCTCACTTTCCTGCGGGATTTTCCAAACAGGATCGACATCAAGCTGCTTCTCGCTAAAATGTACTTTGCCCAGGGCTCAAAACAGGAAGCCGCTGACCTTTGCGCTGAAATTCTTGAGACAAATCCTGATTGCTTTGAAGCCAATCGCATTATGGACGAACTGGTCGATCAACCTCTTGATGACTCTGAAAAGGATCTGTTCTATCGAAACCGTCTGATCTCGCTGGATCCGTATTATTCATTTATCGGAGACGACCTCGTTACCCCAGCCGATGTTCCTGCCGATAAAGTACTCCTTGAACAGGCAGTGTATATACCTGTTATATCGTTTGACCAGGACGTACCGGAGTGGGCACAATCAGAGACCTTTTCAGAAAAACAGGATGAAGGATCATCTCTCGATGAAGAACCCTCGATCGAATCTGTGATTGACGAATCAGAAATCGAACAGGACCAACAGGAAACAGAACCGCCTTCAGAACCTTTTCTTGAACCAGATTTAAGTGAAGTTGAACCGCGTGGTGAGGATGATCTACCGGATTGGATTTCCAAGGCGGGGTGGATTCGCGCAACAGAGGATGAATCAGAAGGTGAACATGGCGCCTATGATGAAAGCCTGGCCGGCGAACCAGAAATTGAACCAGCGGACCAGGATATTGCCGCTCCTGCTGAAGATTTGCCGGAGTGGTTGAAGCCGCTAAATCCAGTTAATTCGCAATCTTCGGACGTTTCTTCCCAATCAGTTGACGATAATATACCGGAAGACGTTGAATCCTCCATTTCCAATCTGGCTGACCTCACGACTGAAGAGTTCGAAAAATTGATCACAGGCGACTCACTGGAAGAGGAACAGGAACAGATTGAAATTTCGCAACTTATAGATCAGAATATTGAAGATCTGGCTACACCACAGGAAGTGGAAAAACAACCGGAAGACGTAGAAACCGAATTACCCGACTGGTTAAAAGAGTTTGATGTAGAAATAGAGCCAGAAAAGGATGACGAAATCCTCACCAGGTGGATTGCGGACGAGGAACCTGTTGCCCCGCCTATCAACCATCCCGAAGAAAAGGTCCTAGAACCATTGATTCCTGAACCAACGACGGAGAACGAATTGCCCTCTGACGAATTCTTGCCTGAAGAACCTGTCCCCTCCTCAATCGCGGACGATCAAAGTTATTATGACAAAGTAGCTGATCTCGTTTTTCCGGCCGTGACGGACGATCAACCTGAATCCACTCAGTCAATGACCGAAGAACTCGAAGAAGAGACAAGTGACGATGCCGTCCCGTCATGGGTGAAGAAGATATTGGTGACGATTACGCCGCCAGCGGTTCTCGCTGAAGATAAAGAAGCGCCAGTAATTCCCGAGGCCGCTTCAGAACCCATCGTACCCCTTATTTCAGACCTTGCCAAAGAAATTCCGCATTCAGGTATTCTATCAGAGGAAGAAAATATCGAGTTGATGGACTGGCTGAAGGACACAGACCTGGAAATCCAGGAAAGCAAAGGTATCAGCGCCGCTTCCGATACTGAAAAATCAGACTTGGATCAAGTAGAATCAGCACTTGCAGAGAATGAGTTCCAACCAGCAATGGAAGAACAAACCCTAAACGAGACCATGGACTCTGGAGGGTACGTAGAACCACCGGTTGACCTTGAACGATCAGAGCGATTAATTGAAGAGGTTCTTGAGGTTGAAACGGCCGCGGTAGAAGCACACTTGCCAACCAATCTTGAATTCTCTGAAACTGAAAATGAGGCGCTGCTGTCAGTGGACTTGATCGACAACGCAAAATACGCTGAGTTCAGCGAGTTTCTTGAAGAAAATCGGCTGGACCCGGATTCTACGGATAAACTGATCGATCACATCAATGACAAGCTCACTTTAAAACCAGACGAATATGAACTATGGCAGAGTCTGGGTGATCTGCAACTTTCAAAGTCAAAGTTTGATAAAGCGCTCGAGGCATATCAAGCGGCAGAAAAAATACTATTGAATCAATAGGAGTGGAATTTTGGAAAGAACTCTCGTATTAATTAAACCTGACGCTGTTCAACGAAATCTTATCGGTCAGGTAATTTCCCGTCTTGAATCCAGGGGGTTAAGGCTTGTTGCGGCGAAATTTATGCAAGTGAGTGAAGAACTGGCGCGTACACATTACGCTGTTCACCAGGGTAAGCCATTTTATGACGGATTGATCAAATACATCACCAGCGCGCCTGTCATGGTAATGGTCTGGGAAGGTCCGAACGCGATTAAAGCTGTGCGCCAGACAATGGGCGCCACCAACCCGCTCGAAGCCGCTCCCGGTTCGATCCGTCATGATTTCGGTTTGATGACCGGCCGTAACCTCACACACGCCTCAGACTCGCCGGAGAACGCCGAGGCAGAAATCTCGCTCTGGTTTTCTCCTTCCGAGCTCCACACCTGGATTCGGGATAACGAGGATTGGTTAACCGGCGACAACTAAGAAGAACCTGGTAATTTCCAGCGACAAATTCTTGACGATGGAAAATCCTTGTGGTAAACTTTTGTGTCTGGGGGCGTGGTGTAGCGGCTAACATGCGGCCCTGTCAAGGCCGAGATCGCGGGTTCGAACCCCGTCGCTCCCGCCAGAAAAAAAAAGACCATCATCTTATTGATGGCCTTTTTGATTTATATCGAATCAACACTCAGTATTTTAATTAAATCTCCACACTGTGAGAAACCTTGAAAATGTCTCTCACGCGGTCAATTTCCCAGGCGATCTTTTCCTCACTCCAGCCTAACGCGTTTCCAGCCAGATGCGCGATTTCAGCCAGGCTTTCTTTCGTCGTTTGACCTAGCCAACCTATGGATGTTCGACGCAGCAGCAGGTCATCGAGATGAACCACTTTCTCATTTTTCGCCAAATAAAGGATCTCGTTTTCGGTTAACAACAGGTTGCTCTTTAATACTTTTACTTGTTTCTTCTCTGTGGATTCAAAAATTTGTTCAACCAATGTCCCGTAACGCTCAAAAAGCAGATCCGCCATGTCTTGGTCTACTGACAATCTCTTTGATAACCCAGTCACGTAGGTATCTATGTCTGCCTTCGTTTTCGGATAATTGATCCCGCCACCGATCCGAATTTTCTCAGTGCTGGCCGCCCTGTTTCGGCCATAGAATGACAGACATTGATCCGTTACCTGTTCGCCGAACGCCCTGAAACTGGTCCATTTTCCGCCGACCAGGCTTAACACTTTTGTACCATTGAATTGGTCTTCATGAATGCTGTGGTCCCTGGTGATCTGCCCGGTAGTTTTGGCTTCCTGGTATTCCAGCGGCCTCACGCCTGAAAATCGAAACACAATTTGCTCTGGCAGAATCTTGATTTCCGGAAATACGCGCTTGACAAGGTCGATGAAGTAATGCTGCTCTTCAGGCGTGCAAATCGCATTGTCCGGATCTTGAATCGGAAGATCAGATGTACCGATAATTACTTTATCAAAGAACGGCAGCAGCAGAACAATTCTTCCATCTTTATTCTCAAAGAAGAATTCCCGATTACCAATTGCTTCCTTCAGCTTTTGATTATCCACAATGATATGCGAGCCTTTTGTCCCTCCGATGTATTTCGTTTGGATTCCCAGTCTCGCATTGACATCATCGATCCAGGGTCCAGCCGCATTGACTATGATGCCAGGTTTCAGTTTAATTTCGGTATTAGATACGCCGTCCCTCAAAATTACACGGTCGCCTTCATACGTCTCAACGGAGGCATAATTCAACGCCATCGCGTTTGGGTGTTTTTTTTCTGCATCAAGGATAATTTCCGTGTTATACCGTTCAGGAGACAGCATTAATCCGTCATAATATTCGGCGGTGAATTTGATATCCTTATTAACCAGCGGGTATCTTCGCAGAGATTCCTTCCTGCCGAAAAACTGATGCGCAGGAACTGTTCGATTCCCTCCTGTGTAAGAATCATAAAGGATCAAACCGATCTTAATGACAAGCGCGCCTCTTTCAGATGGTTTATCGAGCCAGTTGAGGAATTTTAAGGGGGCATTAAGCAGCCCAGACCAGAATTTGAATATTGGTATGACTGTGGGAAGAGGTTTTACCATGTGCGGCGCGTTTTCGATCATTCTGTTTCGTTCGGCTACCGCTTCTTTTACCAGACGGAATTCCCCATTTTCCAGGTATCTGATTCCCCCATGCGCCATGTGCGATGAGGTCGCGGAGGTTCCCGAACAAAAATCCTTGCGATCAACTAATAAAACCCGAAATCCATTAACTGCCAGGTCAAGGAACGTCCCCGCGCCATTGATTCCTCCCCCGATAATCAAAACATCCACATCCGGGTTCTTTGCCAGTTGATCGAGAATATCCTTACGCTCCATGATTTCTTTTCCCTTTCATTATGGAAATAACCGACTGGTTCATTATACAGGCAATTTATTCACTATCGGCTTGAGAGCACCACGGGAATTGGATCCGCCATACGCCCTGGATCAATCGGTACCAGGTAGGATTTCATCTGGTCAAGGTTTCCGCTGCCCAACCAGCTCCATCGTGACTGCTCATCAAGTATGACCGGCATTCGGTCATGAAATCGACTGATCAAATCATTCGGGGTTGTCGTGATGATTGTGCAGCTGCGCACTTCATTGCCGCTCGCGTCTCTCCACAAATCCCAAAGCCCGGCAAATGTGAATGGTCTTCGCTCTTTCAACGCAAATAAATAGGGGGTCTTTTTTCCTCCTTCGTTCTTCCACTCATAAAAGCCGTCTGCCAGGATCAGGCAGCGTCTCTTCTGGAAAGGAACCCTGAAAGAGGGTTTTTCGGCGATTGTTTCCGCCCGGGCGTTGAACATTTTGTACCCGATCTTTGCATCCTTCGCCCAACCCGGGATCAGCCCCCACCGATATAGCGAAACTTCCCGGTTTTCCGGGTTGATGACCACCGGTACCAGCTGACCGGGCGATATATTCGTATTCGGTGTGAATTCAGCCGGCAGTTCCCCCAAATTCAATTGCTGACGCAACTCCTCCGGCTCGATCATAATCGTGAATCTGCCACACATAATCCCTCTTTTCCGCAAAACTCAGCGGGATCGCGATCGTCTGCCGGTGCGCCCATTGCTTCAATTCGGCATCAGCAATCCCAAATGGATGAAAAACACTGGCAGCTGCCCGGGCGAGCAGCTCAATATATTTTACCTTGTCCACAGCCGCGCGCTCCAATTGACCGGAGAGCTCCCACGCGCGCACAGCAGGTTCACCAGACGTGTAGAGAAAACGCATCTTCTGACCCGGGCGGACCTGCTTCCCAGTCTGCGCTCTCAACTGCAGCGCGGCGCGGGCGGCCGGGGTTGGCGACCGGTAGCTATCCAGCTCATGACTGACCCTGGAAGTGACCACCAACTTCTCAAGTGGCACCCTGTTGTTCTGCAGGTCTGAAAGCGCTGAGCGAAACACGGAGAAAGCCATTTCCAGACACTCCGGCAATTTATCCACGCTCCCTGCGCGGCTCAATCGCTCAAGCATCCTGGTCTGTGTTTCCGCGACCCACGGCGGTGAATCCCGCCGGCGGGCTTCGATACCCCGAATCTTCATTGACCCGTCCTGGAAAACCCCAAAATATCGGTTGGCGATCGGAACGCGTTCATCCATACGCGAAGGCAGAAAAGCAACCCACCTGTAAACCCCGTCCAGTGAAACTCCCAGGCCGGTCGCGGATGAAATCGCCTCGATCACCGGCTGAAAATCGGCTTTCCTCGAAGCTCCGCGCTTCTTCAGCCACAGCGCATCCACATACATGTGCAGCACCTCAAAGCCGTGCGCTTCAGCCACTTCCTTGGCGCGCAGCAGAACTTCGCGGCCGCCATTGGTAACCGCCTCATGCGCTTCGATGCGCCCGAAGCGGGCATTCTTGTACCCCAAAAAGCCAAAGCACACCACCAGCAGCCACTTCAATGCCGAAGCCCGCGCGCTATCCCGCCTGGCCAGCCGGCTGTCCTTCTTCAAGCCGGCGCCCCGCAGCTTAAGCGCAACACGCTTTTCATACAGGGGTTTCAACGTCAGCGGCACAACCCCCAGCTCCTCGCTGGCAGGGACAATACCGTTCGGCAGCGGCACCTCCGGCGAGATGTTGCCCTTGATGATGATCGCGGGGTACATCGAGATGAAATCGACCTGGGCCACATCGGTGTGCAGCCCGACAATCGGCTGGTAGATCAACCCGCCCCGATCGCGTTGGATCAGGTCCACACCGTCCTTGAACACCTCAACCTGCTGCTTGTGCCATGGAACCAGGATCCCCCGCTCAAGCGCGGTAAGCATTTGCATCGCCGAGATGCCCGACCCGGGAGAAACCCGCGCGGCGTTCTCAATGGGCAGCGTGGTCACCCGGGCGGATTCAAGTACGCCATCGAGCCCGTAATCCCGCCACATCATCGCGCTGCGCTGGTCAATGTGGCAGCGGCCGAACAGGTGTGCTTCTTCGGCCCGGAAAACGATCTGCCCGTAAGAAAAGTACGACATTTCCTTCTGCCAGCGAACCTCCCGCTCCTCATCACGGTTAAAATGGAGCTTTTCACCGGCCTCGCCTGCCAGCGTGAGCAGCCGGGGGAACAACCAGGTATCCCCCCAGCTGGTCAGAATAAAATCCGGATCCACCTGCCGCAAAATGCGGTTCAAATCGCGGCTCAACTCAACGGCCGGGTCCAGCTTCATCACCTGCGTTCGGCGCCCAAACCGAACCAGCAATGTGTGGGGG
>CAYYBP010000103.1:0-2478 GCA_964470275.1 uncultured Anaerolinea sp.
TGACGGGGTTCGTTAGAAAAGTATGGCAAACCAATTCTCATTAATGGTATAGTAGAAACAGGGAACTCAAATGAAAAGGGCAGCAATCACCTCCATCATCTCCATACTGGCAGTCCTGCTGCTGGCCGTCTCGTGCCGCGGCGCGTTGGACACAGAGATTGAGCTCGCGCTCACCCAGACCGCGCTCGCGCCTTTTGCGGCCACCCGGGTCGCGGCGGCCCAGCGATCCGCGGAACCGCCGAACTGGGATGACCTGTTAACGATCACGCCCACCGACGCGGTCGCGGGAGTGATCGGCAACCCGCGGGTTACCCGCACCCCGGCCACCACCCGCTCCGCCGCCCAGGCGGGCACCCCGCAGCCCACAATCACCTACGCCCCCGGTCAGCCCACCTGGACGCGCACGCCGGTACCAGGGGTCACCACTACCCCCGCCGCGACTGAAACGGAAGAACCCACCGAGCCGCCTGAGCCGACAGGATCACCCGAGCCCACCCAAACCCCCGAAAGCGGCTGGGAAGGCGAGTGGCTCGCGTATTACGGACCGGAAAACGCCACGGTCAGCGGTTCGCTGGATATCACGCTCAATGGGGATGCCATCTTCGCCATCGCCAATCTCGATGGGGCGACCATGATCCTGAACGGCACCCTCTCTTCGCAGGGATATGTGGTCGGCGCGTACCAGTACCGCGGCGGCACCGGCAACTTTTACTGGCAGATGGTCTCCGGCCGGCAGTTCGCGGGCTCCACCAGCAACGACCTGGCTTTCTGCGCGGCGCGCTACACAGTGGATAAACCACAGACCTGCCTGCAGCGTTCCGGTTTTGAGTAGATCCAATTCGATCACCCTCACAAGATAGGCCCAACCAGGAAACGATCTCATGCCTGTTCGATATTTTATATTGGCTGAATATTTGATGGATATTCGCGCTTTACATTTTTGTAAGGATGTTGTATATTATTTGTAAATCATTTGACTGCGGTTGAAATGGACCTGGCAGCCATTTTGATGGTGAGGGGTGTGATCCAGCGGTAATTAGCGTATGACAGAAGGAGGCCGAAAAGACAATTTTCAGGGATGAAATCCACAGCGTGATCCGTGAGCAGGTGTTATTAAGTGTCAACTTTTTTCGTGTATTTATGATAATCAGCAACTCCTGCACACGATGAAAATCACCCTGAAGAACGTGAATAACGGTCGATGATAACGCGCCAGCCAATGTGAAGGCTGGGTATTGGCGTCGATAACCAAGGTTTGTCTGCCATCTGGCGATCCCGGGGCAGATAAGAGAAATAAATAGGAGGAGAACAATGAAACGTTTGGCGCAATTTACGATCACTTTTTTACTGTTGGTTTCACTTTTCATACCCTTTGGCACCGGGAACGTGCAGGAGGCGGCGGCGGACAACCCGCTGCCGGCGCAGATCTTCTACATCACCCTGCCCGAAACCGACGCGCTGACCGTGCTGAATACGATCAACACGGATGCGGTTTCTCCCATGACCGGTTACTTCACCATCGCCGTGGGGGTGACCGGTACCTGGTTCTACTACGATAACTGGGAGAACGGCTACATCACCGACCTCGCCAACCCCACACCGGCGGAGATCTATAACGTCGACACGAATCCGGACGGGGTGCGCATTGGCGGCAATGGCAACTGCGCAGACGGATGGCCTCCCAACAAGAACGGCACGCCGATCACCAGGGCGATATGCGAAGCCAACCCAACGACGGTTGACCATTTTATCGCGGGGGACGTGGTCATCGTCACCAACCAGGTGCCGGTGCCCCGGGTGGTCACGCCGAATAGTAACGTGGTGGACGCCTTCGGCACGGTTTCCTATTCCAACAACGACGGCAATGTGAACTGGAACGGCAGCTGGATCGAGACGGGGGATTCAGTACTACCGACGGGCAACTTCCGCGACACATTCGCTACCCAAAGTTACAGCCGGAATGACGGCAGCCTGAACTGGACGGGGAACTGGATAGAAGAAAATGACGATGGAAGCCCCACAGCAGGGACAATTTATATAAATACAACTGCGGGTGCATTGAGATTCCGCCAGAATTCGGTCGCCAACGATGCCATCTACCGTCAGGCAAACACTTCTGCGTATACAGGAGCGACGCTCACTTTCACCTTGGACGGGAATAATATAGGCACAGGTGATGCCATCAAGGTCCAGGTCTCAGGGAATGGCGGATCAACATGGACTGACTTGCAGACCTTTAATACTGATCCCAATGGAGCGACCCAAACCTTCGATATCTCCGGGTACATCGCGACGAACACAAGAGTCCGGTTCATCATGGTGGATACTCTCGAAACGGGTTATGGTGATGGGAATAACTGGAATATCGACAACGTCGACATCACCGTCACAGGAACCCCAACCCCGGATAACACCCCATCCGCAGGCGATATGCAAATTATTGGCGGCGCGCTGCGCTTCACCGAAACCGAAGCCAAT
>CAYYBP010000103.1:2488-7709 GCA_964470275.1 uncultured Anaerolinea sp.
GATTGACGCTAATGAAGATCGGTTCGCCGTGCAGGTTTCGGCTGACGGCGGCACGAACTACACCACCGTCGCCACCTACACCAGTTCCGCCGACGCCGGCACCAAATCCATCGATATTTCAGCCTACGCCTCGGCGCTCACCCGCGTGCGCTTCATTTCGCTCGACCAACTGGAAGCCGGGAAGTACTGGACGGTGGATAATGTGCGCGTTGACTGGGACTGCTACCTGCCGATCCTGTTCGACGGGCGCGATAAACTGGGCGCCACCGCCACGGTGGCCGTGGCGCGCGCGGTTTGGGCCAGCGGCTCGGGCACGCTCAACGCCTTCGGTCACGAGGTGTATGATACCAACGATTGGGGCACCGAGTACATCGCCCCGGTGGGCACCAACACCGCCAACGCTGGTCAAATGTTCGAGTACAGCGGTCTGTCGATCATGGCTTCGGCGAACAATACCCTGGTCGATGTTGACGTGAACGGGGACGGCGATTTTGATGACCCGGGTGATATTAACGATTACGCGCTCAACGAAGGCGGCAGCTTCCTGGTTCCTGGAATCAGTGAGGGCGCGCGCGTGGTCGCCACCAACCCGGTACAGGTGTTGCTGGTAACCGGCGACATCGGCAGCAATTACGCCTCGCGCGACATGAATCTGCTCCCGACCAAGCACTTCGACTCATCGTATTGGAGCCCGGTCGGCACCACGAACACAGCGTCCTATCCCACCCGGCTCTTCATCCACAATCCCAGGTCGCTGAACACCGGTCAAATCTACGTCACCTGCGAGCGCTACGGGGTGGCGGCGACCACTCTTGGCCCGGTCGCCCTGGGCGCTACCACTACCATCGACCTCACCACTGGCCAGGGCGCGAAATGCTACGCCTCGGATGCAGGCGTTGCCACCTCAGACAAGATCGAGATGGTTGGAACAATTGACACACCCAATACCGCTTTCGACTGGAGCTTCACAGCCTACCCGGATAACTTCCTCACCGCTGAAGGACTGGTGGGTATGGGGATGGGCATGGATCCGACATACACAGGTACAGCAGACAATGGCAGTCCAATATGGATCACCGCTGGCTGCACAGGTGGCACCTGGGTGTACGTGGACTGGAACAACGACGGCACGGCTGACCCGGTGGATACAGATGGTGGCCTGGTAGCGGAAGCAAATTCTGAAAATGGCATATACGTAAACTACCTGCAATCCGTCCGTCTCTATGACCCATCGACGACGGATAACCCCTACGACCAGACCGGCGCGCGCATCTGGAGCCGAACCGCACAGAATATGGGGGATTATGACAACCCCCTGGCTGTGTTAGGCTGCAAAGTGGCCATGGCGTGGGGTGAAGACCCGGCAAATATTGCCGCCGGTGCACCCGGGTTGGACGTGGGCACCTCTATCCCGCCATTCCGGCTGATGGAAAATACCAAGAAGATCACCTTTGTTGAACCGGACGGGGATATCCTGCCGACCGGCGTCCTCAACAGCGGCGACACGGTTTACTACACTATCCGCACCGCCAATGTGGGTCCGGATGAGGTCACCGGTATTCACGTTTACGATACCGTGCCCCCGTACACGGATTATGTGCCGGATTCCACCCAATATGCTGAGACTGCCTCAGGTCCCTGGTACTCGATCCCCGATTCTCCGGGTGAGACCGGAGACGCGCTCCTGCCCTTGGACGATGGGCTGGGCTGGCTCATCTGGTCTGAACAACTGCCAGTCGACGATAATGGAATCCTGGTATCCGGCGATGAGATTTTCGTGCGCTTCCAGGTAACGATCAACATGCTCGTTGTCAACCCCATCCTCAACTGCGAGACAACCATCTCCGCGGAAGCCGGCGACTTCTACCGCTGCGTGGCGCGCGACGTTGCCGACAAGGACTGGGGCGACCTGCCCGACTCCTACGGTACTTCTGCCGCTTCGAACGGCCCGCGCCATACCCATAGCGATCTCTTCCTTGGTACTCTGTGGGATATCGAGGTGCAGGGGGCTCCCACCGCCAACGCCGTTGGAGATAACCTTGCCAGCTGGGACGATGAAGACGGGGTGGTGAAACTGAACACCGGCGCGCAGTGGTTCGATGGCAACGGCGCCTTCGGCGTCACCGTCACCGGCGGCAGCGGCTTCCTGAACGCCTGGATGGACATCAACCGCGACGGCGACTTCAACGACACTGTGAGCGACATATCCGAGCAGCTCCTGATTAACTACGCGGTGGTAGCCGGCAACAATACCATCAATGTGACCATTCCGGCTGGATTGAACGGCGGCACCTACACCAGCTACTACTTCCGCTTCCGCCTGACGCCTGCCAGCGTGGCAAGCCCGTCACCTCTTGGGCTGCTCACCGGTGGCGAGGTGGAGGATTACCTCTTCGACATCGGTCACCCGACCGCGGTCGACCTGCTCTCCTTCACGGCGGTGCCGCAGGATGGCGGCGTGCTGGTGGGCTGGGAGTCGGTCAGCGAGTTCGATAACATGGGCTACAACCTCTACCGCGCAGAAACCGCGGACGGCGAAAGGACCATGCTGAACACGGAGATGATCCCCACCGGCGTGGAACTGGGTAGTCCCACCGGCGCAGTCTACAGTTTCACCGATATGGATGTGGTAGCGGGTCTCACCTACTACTACTGGCTCGAAGACATTGACGCCACCGGTGCAGCCAACCTGACCGGTCCGGTTGAGGTGCTCGTACCTTAATATGAACGAGGTTATCGATCTGCCCTGCCAGGTGGAGTCATTCGCCGGGCTGAGCGCTGAACTCCTGCGCCTTGGAAAGGCAGTGCGTTTCAAGGCGCGGGGGAGCAGCATGCGCCCCCTGGTGCGCGATGGTGACATCCTGCTCGTAAAACCGCTTGAAAGCTCACCGCCGCGCATCGGAGAGATCGTCCTGTGCAGCCATGCCCGCGATCGTGTGGTCGTCCACCGCGTCGTGCGCCTGCGCGCCAGGGAGGGTGAAATGAGCTGCCTCGTGCAGGGTGATCAATCCTTTGCCCCCGATGGCTGGATCCCCCGCGCATTGATCTACGGGCGGGTGGTGGCCATTGAAAGAGGGGATAAGCGCATGGACTTGCGCCGCCCGCTGGCGCGCCTGGCAGGAAGACTGGCGGCGCTGCGCACCCTCCTGCGTCTTGGGCAAAAACCTTTGATGAGTAGTACAATAAGGGTTCTCAAAAAAATACCTGTGTTTTCGGTTCTATTTTCATAGAAGAGGATCATCAATGCCAGGCGAGACCAGATTTGAAAGAAACCCGGATTACATCTACCGCAAGATCGTTGAAGAGGCGGTGCTGGTGCCTCTCCACCAGGATGTGGCGGATATGGAATGCATCTATTCTTTAAATGATGTTGCATCCTTTATCTGGGAATCCCTCGAGCAGCCGCGAAGCCTGGTCGACCTGCAGAAAGCGCTGGAAGTGGAATATGATGCCCCGGCGGATGTGCTCTCCGCCGACCTGGAACGGTTCCTGGAAGAGCTCACCACGATCGGCGCGTTGAAAGCGATAGCCTGAATGGATTGCCTTACTTTTACCGAGATCGACAGCAACGAGTGGAGCGACCGCTTACTGGCGCCGCTTGAAGGCAGGCGCTACCCCCTGGGCGGCTCGCTTGATCTGACCCCGCGCTGCAATCTCAATTGTGTCCATTGTTACATCCGCCAACCCGCGGGGGATGAGGCCGTGAAGGCCGGCGAGATGACCACGGACCAGTTCACCTGGCTCATCGACCGCATGGCCGAAGCCGGGACGCTTTTCCTGTTGATCACCGGCGGTGAGCCCTTGCTGCGGCCGGACTTTGAGCAAATCTACACCCACGCCAAACGCCGCGGGATGTTGATCTCACTCTTTACCAACGCCACGCTGCTCACCCCGCGCCTCGCCGACCTGCTGGCAGAGCTGCGGCCGCATTCGATCGAGGTCACGCTGTACGGGGCGACCGCCGAAACCTACGAGAAGGTGACCGGGGTGCCGGGTTCCTACCAGCGTTGCCGGCGAGGCATCGACCTGCTGCTGGAACGCGGGTTGCCGCTTACATTAAAAAACGTGCAGGTCACGCTCAACCGCCACGAACTGGAAGAAATGAAATCGCTGGCGGCCCAGCTGGGGGTCAATTTCCGCTACGACGGGCTGCTTTGGCCCAGGCTGGATGGCAGCCGGGAACCGCTGCGCTATCAGCTTCCGCTCGATGAATTGATCGCCCTCGACACGACCGACCCGGAGCGGGCAGCGGATTGGCATAAGGTCATCGCTACCAATGACGGCAAGATCATGCGCACGCAGTACGTGTACAGCTGCGGCGCGGGTTTCCACAGCTACCACGTTGACCACGCTGGCAGGATGAGCATTTGCGCCATGAGCCGGCGCTACGCTTCCGATATCTTTCAAACGAGTTTTCAAAAAGCATGGCAGGAAATCGGAAAAGTGCGTAAAATAGAGAGAAAGATCGACACACCCTGTTTAAGCTGCCCTGTCGGAGAGCTCTGTGTTCAATGCCCGGGCTGGTCGCAGGTTGTGCATGGGGATGATGAAACCATTGTCGATTTTGTCTGTGACTTAGGGCACTCACGGGCTGAGCAATTCAAAGCCCCAGTCAATGAAGACTTAGAGGAGGAAATCATATGAGCAAGAAACAGTACAAACCGCCGACGATCACCAAGGTCCGCCTGGAGATCAAAAACGCCGTACTGGCGAACTGCAACAACAGCCCGAATCTGACGCCGAAGAATGGCGGAGGAATTCCAGGGCCGTGCACCGCGTTATCCGGCTGCTTCTATCCTGATTGATCGATGGGCGGCGGCACAGGGAGAAAAGGAGACTTGCCCACGGCGACAGGCACAGCAGACCTGAGCCTCAATGTGGCTGAGTTAACGCTTGCGCTGGACACCAAACTTTCATCCCTGGAGTTTTCGCTGCCTGAAAGCCACGTAAAATTTTCGATTGTAAGATCGGATTCATTCAATAATAACAGTCCAAATCAATTAACGCTAACTTTGCAAGACACTCCACTCCCCAGGATCAGCCACCGGGGAGTGGCTTTATGCCGCACCCTCATCTGGGAGATGTGGCAGGAAGAGGACGGTGATTACATTTTCACCACCCCCCGCCAGCTGCCGTTAAGCCTGCTGAGGGTCGCTCCTGATTTTTGTTCAGGCAGCCTGACCGTGGATTCTGCCTCTGGCGCCAGGTCAACTTTTTATCC
>CAYYBP010000104.1:0-7659 GCA_964470275.1 uncultured Anaerolinea sp.
TGCCGAACGCGCTGAGCAGGGCGGTGGCCATTGCCCACCAGAACACCGGACCGCGATCACCGCCGCCCACAAGGTAGCCAACCGCCACCCCGGGCAGGATGGCGTGCGCCAGCGCGTCGCCAAAAAAGGCCATGCCGCGCAGCACCACGTAGGTGCCCAGCACGGCGCAGACCACCCCTACGATCACGGCTGCCAGCATGCCGCGCTGCATAAAAGCGTATTGCAATGGCGAGGTTAAGAAATCAAGCATGGGTATGGTCCTCCTCCCCGCAGCAGGAATCATCCAGCACGGCAATGTCCTGTTCATGCGCCAGCACCTGGATACGGTCACCGTAAGCCTGTTTGAGGTTTTCCTCGCTCAGCGCGTTTGCCGGGCTGCCAAGCCCGATCAGCCGATGGTTGAGCAGCAGCACGCGGTCAAAACTGGTGGCGGCAAGCTTGAGATCATGCAGCGCGAGCAGCACGGTCACACCTGATTTCTTCAACGAGTCCAGCACCTTGAACAACTCCTCCTGAGAAGGGGTGTCCAACCCGGTGACGGGCTCGTCCATCAGCAGCAGGTCAGCCTCCTGCGCCAGGGCGCGGGCGATGAACATGCGCTGCTGCTGACCACCAGAAAGCTGGCTGATCTGGCGCTGGGAAAGTGACGTCATCCCGACGATTTGAAGCGAGCGGTTGACGATCTCTTTGTCGCTCTTCGCCGGCCAGCGTAGAAAACCGATCTTGCGCGTCCGGCCCATCATCACCACGTCCGCCACAGTCACCGGGAAATTCCAGTCAACCTGGTTGCGCTGCGGCAGGTAAGCGATGCAGATGTGCGATCGCGGCTCGACGCCGAAGACGCTGACGCTGCCGCGGTCCGGGCGCAGCAGGCCGGCGATCGCTTTGAAGAGGGTGCTCTTGCCGGCGCCGTTGGGGCCGACCACTGCCATCCTTTCGCCGGAGATCACTTCGAACGAGATGTCTTCAAGGGCGTGACCGGCTTCGTATTGCACCGACAGGTCCTTGATGCTCAGAATGGGCGCGCCGGGATGATGGATGTGGCGCCAGGGTTGATGGGGTATGACGGTTTGTGTGGTCATGTGCAACTCACTTTGCCAGGGCGTCGACGATGACGCTGACGTTATAACGCATGTAATCCAGGTAGGTGGCGGCTGGTCCATCGGGCGCGGATAGCGACCCGGTGTAGAAGGGGACGAGTTCGATCCCTGTATCGGAAGCCACGCGGCTGGAAAGAGCCGGGTTCACTGTGTTGCCCACCAGGATCACCTTTACGCCGTACTGACGAATGGCATCCTCGAGATCAGCGAGATCGCGGGCGGAAGGCTGCGCCATGGAGCTGTACGACGGGATCACCGCACCGACGACCTCAAAGCCGTATTTGGCAGCGAAGTAGCCGAAGAGCATGTGGTCGGTCACAAGTTTACGGTTCTCCGGCGGGACGCGGGTGGTCTCGTCCGCGATCCAGGCATCCAGTTCATTCAGTTTGGCAATATAAGCCCGGCTGTTCTCAAGGTAGATATCCGCGTGGTCGGGGTCATATGCTACCAGGGTATCCGCGATGTTTCTGACCCAGATCACCACATTGGCCGGGTCGAGCCACACATGCGGGTCAGCCGAAAAATGAGCATCCTGCTCGCCAGAGAATTCCAATGTCGTGATGCCGTCTGACACCGTGACCGGGTTCACCTGCGTACCGGCGTTCTCCACGATGGTCGCCATAAATTCCTCCAACCCGAGCCCCACCTCAAATACCAGCGCGGCGTCACTGACAGCGGCGATGTCGCGCGGAGCCGGCTGGTATTCATGTTCGTTCGAGCCGGGAGGAACTAGGGTGGTGACCGAAAGCAGGTCGCCCCCCACCTGGCTGACCACATTCGCCAGGATGGACGTGGTGGCAACCACCGGTATCCCGCTGTTTTTCGGCTGCGGCGCGCCGCTGCAGGACGCGAGGGCAAGTATTAGAACGATTAATACGAAGTATCTTAATGAATCGATGTGGTTCACTTTTTTGCAGCCTCGCTGATGGAAGGTTTATGCTGGCATTCAGGACAGGTGCCGAAAAGCTGGAGCCAGTGTTCGCTGACGCGGTAGCCGGTGTTGGATTCCACGCGCGACAGCAGCTCGTCAAGGTCGTCGCCCTGGAAGAGGGTGGAACGCCCGCATGACCGGCAGACCAGGTAATGCTGATGCCCCACCGCGGCGGGCATTAGGGTGTGGCAGCCGTCCTCTTGATGCAACCGCTGAAGCAGCCCGAAGGATTCGAGGCGTTCGATGGTTCGGTACACAGTGACCATGCCGATGGAGGGGCATATCTCACGGCTTAACCTGAAAACCTCAAGCGGCTCAAGGGCATGCTCGCTGGCCGCCAGGACTTCGATCACCGCGCGGCGCGGGGTGGTCATGCGGCAGCCGTTGGATTGCAGGAGGCTCACCCATTGTTCGGTCTTGTTCATCGCATCAACTTCCTTATTGAAAATCATTTTCAATAAGAGTATATCATAAAAAATCCCGCCGAAGCGGGATTCTTTAGAAGCGTGGAGTGATATCAATTGTATTTGAAGGTAAGAGCGCCGGAGCCTCGGTCGAGCACGCGGATGGTGATCTTTTGGGCGGCGGTGTCAAAACCGGCGCTCTGCCAGCTGCTGTAATCAGAGTTGTCCGATTGGAAGGTAGCCGTGAAGCCATCGGGAACAGAAATTGCGCCGGAGCCTTCGTCCATGATCTCGATCTGAACGGCTGCCCCCTGCGGGAAACTGATGCGCACCGCCCCGCTGCCACTCTCAAGCGTCATATCGATCGAGGTATTTTTGGGCAGGTCCAGCTTGATGGCGCCAGACCCGCTCCCGATCTCGGCTGAGTAGGAAGTGGCGGATACTGGCAGCACCAGGTCAGCCGCGCCCGAACCAAAATCAGCCTTCAACAGATCCAGATTCATTCCGGTCAGGTCCATATTGATCGCCCCGGACCCGCCGTCAAAATACAGGCTCGAGAGAACATCCGGATTGAGAGAGATATCCCATTTCTGCGGCGAAAAGTCAAAATCGAACTGCAGCCAGGAATTCACCTCCTGGGTTTGGCTCACTCGGATGGTTTTCTCTTTATCACCGCTGACTTCATAATTGATGATGCCCTTGTGAGTGAAGGTGGCGCTGATCAGGTCGGTGCCCGCAGCGGTGGCGTCGAGTTCCACCGGGGCAGCGGAGGCGTTGATGCGGTACTCCGCGTGCCGAGTCTGCTCAACGGGAGTGGAGAAGGTCTCGGTTCTTACACCGCTGGTGGTAACAATGCCAAGCGACGGGCTGTAAAACATGAACGCGATGACCGCGCCAATCGCCAGCAGGGCGATCAGCCCTCCCACCCACGAGGCTTTCCTGCCAAAGATCAGGTCCAGGCCGATGACAACCAGGATAAGCGGCCATAAGCGCAGCAGCAGGTTGATATCGAATGGCTGGATGTAGCCGAGGTTGCGCAGGAGTAGGAGCACGCCAGCGCCGATTAAAATCACAGGCCAAAACAGGGATACCCGGTGTTCTTTCATGGTGACACCTCTTCTAGTTTATTTTCTTAAAGGATATACGCTGTAATGCCTTGAGGGTTGCACCGGGGTTGTCTGTGACGATCGCGTCGCAATTCAACAATTTGTAATACCACAAGCGCCCATCCGGAGTGGGGTCGAGCGGGCAGACCAGCTGGTTTCGTTTGTGTGCCCTCCGGACGAAGAACGGGTTGAGGAAGACCCCCGGCCAGAACGGCCCCAGCACCTCGGGCAGCGGGTTGGGCGAAAGTTTGGCCATGGTGATCCAGCCCATCGGGATGGCGGGCTCGACCACCTTGACCGCCTGTAGCCTGGGCAGGGAGAACGACAGGGTGATGGTGCGTTCCAGGATGCCGGCAGCGCGCAGTTCGGCCACCAGCTGCCGGCAGACCTCAGGCTCGAGGAAGCGGTCGGTCTTCAGCTCCAGGGCGATGCCCACCCCGGGCGGCAGGATGGCGGCGGTCTCCGCCAGGGTCGGGATGTGCTCGCTCTCAAATCCCTTGAACCCGTACGACGCGCTGAGCGCCTTGAGCTCTGAAAGCGTCTTTTCACTGACCGCGCCGGTTCCATTGGTCGTGCGGTCCACCGTGGCGTCGTGGATGCACATGAAAACGCCGTCCGCGCTGAGGTGCAGATCGGTCTCGAGGATGTCTGCGCCTTCTTCAAACGCCTTGCGGAAAGACGCCAGGGTGTTCTCGGGGCAGAGCACGCGGTTGCCGCGGTGCGCCATGAGATAAGGTTTGGTACGGCTGGGAAGAGAGAGATTATCCATATCGATCTCCTATCAAGCGAATTTGAGCTCGAACCTGAAGCGGCAGTCCTCCTCGAACCACATCGGGAAGTTGGTGCCCCACAGGTTATTCAGCAGGCAGTAGTGCACCCCCCCGCGCATGTCCGGCTGTTCATTGTTAAAGTTGAGCAGGCTGCGCTGCCCGGGAGCCACCAGCGGGGAATCGAGAGCGGAAATATACAGGCTGGCATTGGGCTTGCGGCAGACCACGTATTTGCCGCTGGCATGCAGGTGGCGGTTGCCGTTCTCGACCACTTCAAGCGGGGAGATCTCGCGGTCCATCTTCTCAATGAACCACGCCGGGTTGTCGTCCGCGGCGGGTTGAAAGCTCAGCCAAAAGGCTTCGGGCAGGCGGCAGGCCTGTTTGTTGAACCACTGCAGGTCGACCCTGAGCACCGGCTCTTCTCGCGACAGGGAATACTGGAGGAACACATCGCCGGGCGCGCCGTAGTGGGTGCGCGCTTCCGCGTCAAATTCCAGCTGGAAGAGCAGTTGCCGGACGTTTCCGGTTTCCCACCTCAAGATCTCTTTCACCCGCGGCTGCCACAGGCGGCTCTCGGCGTCCTCCGTGCGCATGCCGGGTTTGGTGAAGTCCTCCAGCGCCCAACCGTGGCGCTGGGTCGGGAGAATATAGCAAGTGAAGAACCGATCATAATCCGCGCTGGAGAAGGTCTGGTAGGTCAGCCCGCAAAAATGATCCCCGTCACCCACCCAGCATTTACCGCCGGGCAGCTGCTGGAGCTGCGCGATCGTGCCGCTGAGCGGATCAAAAACGAGCGACAGCTGCCCGTTTTCCAGGGACAGGCGCGCCGGGTCGGCATTCTGCCATTCAGCGAATGACGGCATTCGCGGACGGATGGCTTCGAGTCGTTCGCGGGCTTCCACGTTGAGAGGGTGATCCTCCAGGGCGTTGACCGCCTGCTGGGGATAGGCGCGTTTTTCCACCCACGAGGCTTCGAAGCGCCGGAAATTCGCCTGGTTGCGCACCGCCTGGAATTTTTCGCGGGTGTAGTTCTCGTGGTCATCGAGCCAGGTCTTCTCGTCCATGCCCCAGGTGTGCTCGGGCACCATTAACAGGCGGCGGTTGAAGTTCAAGAATCGGCGTTCATCGTATGAAGCGCGCCCGCTGGACAACCACGCGTTTCTCAAGCGCAGCAGCTCCCGGTAGCGGCTTACCTTGATCGGGTCGCTGCCGGTGCCGTGGATCCAGGTGTCGCCGATCTCGTCCGTGACGATCGGCAGGCTGGCGCGAACGCCCTCGAGATGCTGCGCGAAGGCGCTGAGGGTCGAGGCGAATACCTGCGCGCCGGGTAGGGCAGCGCGGATGCCGCGGTACACGTCCGCCACCTGCTCGACGGATTGCGGACCCATGTTGTCCATGGTGTGACCGAAGGCGATGGAGTGCGGCAAGCCGGGGATCTCGAAGGCGCTGCCGTAACCGCTTTCATACATCACGATCAACTCGGCGCCGGCTGGGTCCTGCCAGCAGAAAAGACCCGGGACGGACGGGACAGTGGAGCCGGGGTTCACGCCGATATGCAGGAAGGTCACCCCCGCCTCCGCCAAAAGGGGAATGATGGCGCGTGTGTGCCCGGGCACGTCGGTCATTTTCGCCGCGGTCGTCTGCCTGCCAAACCGCGCGTCGAGGGATCGGGATAACGACAGACCAAAACGGAAGAGCTCGGCGTCCATCAGCTCGGTGTGCGTGGTGAAGGGCAGCGCGTGCCAGGCGATGTCGCCCGCCAGGATGCCATCCTCCATCTCTCTGCGCGCGGCGGGGAGCGCCTGCTCGAGGTACTCATAAATCAGCCATGAGCCGGTGGTCCAGATAAAGCGGTCAGGGCTGCCGTTTTCGCGCATCTCGCGCGCCACGCGCAGCGCAGCGGGGATATATTTCTTGAAATAATTCTCCACCACCGTGGCGGCGTAATCGGTGAATCCCACGTCCAGGTGGGTTTTAAAGATGAGGTGGATACTGCGACCAGCCGTCATTCAGCGCTCTTGGTTTGCTTGACGTACGGCAGCAATAGAACAGAGAGCAGGAAGAGCCCGCCGTAGAGCGCGAAGACCACCGGGTAACCCAGTCCGGGCTGGATGGCGTTGAAGTAGTCCGCCAGCGGGCCGCCGATGCTGGAGCCGATGATGCCGGCGCCGGCGCCCGCCAGGTTGGAGATTCCCAGGTAGCGCCCGGCATCCTTCTTCGGTACCAGGTCGGTGCCCAGCGCCCAGTTGGTCGCCATGAAGGTGCCCGTGCCCAGACCGAGGAAGGCGCCCGCCACCATCACCATTGGTATGGTGCGGGAAAAGACCAGCAGCACCGTGCCGAATACCGCCAGCAGCCCGGCTACCGCCAGCAGTTTCTTGCGCCCAACCTTGTCAGAGAGGATGCCGCCGACGATGGAGGTGATCAGCAGGAAGACGAAGATGACCGCCGTCAGGTAGGTGGTGACCGTGGCGGGGTTGGGGACCTTCAGCACGTCCTTGACGAAGAACATGGCGAAGTTGCGCACCGAGCCGATGGCCGCCAGGAACATCAGGCGGGTGACCACCCACCAGATAAAGGATTTCTGGTTGTTAGCCTCTTTGCCGATGCCCACGCGTGCGCCAAAATAGACGCCGATGAAAATGGAACCCGTCATGCCCACCAGGCCAGCCAGCCCCACCAGCGTTACACGCAACGCCAGGCTGGTGGTCTCCTCCGGCAGCCAGGTGCCGATGCCCTTGACCAGCAGCAGCGCGAGCTGGGTGACGCCCACGAAGATCACCGTCAGCAGGAACATGCGCAGGATGGGGCGCCCTTCGGGGCGGGGCTGCTTTTCGCTGATCGGCTCCTCCTTGGTGAACAGCACGGTGATCAGCATGGTCACCAGGAAGACCGCCATCAGGATAAGGATCACCACCCAGAATTTTTGTTTATCGATGAGCGGAGAGATTAGCAGCACCAGCGCTGCGGGCAGCATTTCCATCACCGATTTGATGCCGGAGGCGCGGCCGCGCTGCTCTTCGAGGACCACATCGGGGATCAACCCCTGCTGGCCGGCCTGGCTGATGTTGGAGGAGAACTGCAGCAGGATGATGCCCAGCAGCAGCACCGCCAGTGAGGCGGTGATACCAAGGCTGGATTGGAAAAAGGCGTTGAGCGGAGAATCCTTGAACCACAGCGACGCGCCAACCACCCCCAGGAAGAGGATGTTGAGCAGCGCGCCAACCAGGATGAACGGGCGGCGGCGCCCCATTTTATGCGTGGAGCGGTCGCTGAGCATGCCCATCACCGGCTGGATGAACATTGCCACAGCCAGGCCGGTGACGTAAACCAGCGCGGTGTAGGTGT
>CAYYBP010000105.1:0-7629 GCA_964470275.1 uncultured Anaerolinea sp.
TCATCGACGAACCCTTTTCCGCGCTCGACCCGGTGAATACGCAAATGGTGAAGGACCTGCTGCGCGAGGAACGCGACCGCGGCACGACGATCATCATGTGCACCCACCAGATGCACCAGGTGGAAGAGCTGGGGGACCGCATCGCGCTGATCAACAAGGGGGAGACGGTGTTGTACGGAGAGCTTGAGGGAATCCAGCGCCAGTTCCAATCCGACGGGGTTCTCGTCCGCAGTACAACTGAACTTCCAGCGACCCTGCCGGGAGTGAGCGAGATGCGCAAACACAACAGCAGCACCCTGCTCAAATTGAACCCGGGCGTGACCACGCAGGAAATCCTGCAGACATTGTTGGAAAAGAATATTCAGCTTGAACAATTTGAAATCGCCATTCCCACCCTGGATGAAATCTTCATCCGCGTGGTCAACCAGAGCGGAGCAGAAGAATGAAGAAGTTCTGGTTGATCTTTTCGAATGAATATAAACGCCGGGTGTTCACCAAGGGATTCCTGTTTGGCATCCTGAGCATGCCTCTGTTTGTCGGGTTGATGGTTGGCGTCGGGTTTCTCTCGGTCTGGCTTGAGTACAATGCCCTGCCGGTGGGTTACGTGGATAAGAATCAGGTGCTCGTCAGCCAGCAGCAGGTGCCCGAGGACAAGAAGAAGCTTATGCCGCGGGTTGAAGCTTTGCCATTCGCGGACGAGGACAGCGCCAGGGCTGCCATGGAGAAACAGGAGATCCAGGCCTATTTCGTCCTGGCGGATGATTACCTCAGCACGGGGCAGGCGACCGAGGTCAAGGATTCAAAGACCGGCTCCAATGCGGAAGAGCATTTCGGTGATTTTCTCACTTACAACCTGCTGACAGGAAAACCGAGCGAGGTTGTCGAGCGGTTGTCCCAGGGGAACAATATCATCATCAGGTCCTTAGACGGCAAGCGTGAAATGGACAAGGACAACTGGCTGGTCGTAGCGCTGCCGATTGTCTCCGGTATCCTTTTCATCCTGGCGGTGAATATCAGCGGGAACTACCTGCTGCAGGCGGTGGTGGAAGAAAAGGAAAACCGCACAATGGAAATCCTGGTAACTTCGGTATCAGCCTCCCAGCTGATGGTTGGAAAGGTGCTGGCAAACCTGCTGGTAGGTCTGACCCAGCTGGTGATCTGGATCCTGACGGCCCTGCTGGCGATCAAATTCTTCCCTTCCATTTTACCCGCCGGAGAAATGCCAACCATTGATACCGGGAATATTCTGCTGATGATCGCCACCCTGCTGCCGGCGTTTGTGATGGTCGCCGCGGCGATGGGTGCCATCGGCGCAACCGCGACCGAGGCACGCGAAGCACAGCAAATCACGGGCTGGTTCACCATACCGATCGTCATTCCGCTGTGGTTTATCTCGACGATCATGTTCAACCCGAACGGTGCGTTGTCTGTGGCAATGAGCCTTATCCCAATCACCGCGCCGATCGCGCTGCCGCTGCGCGCCACATTCACGACCATCCCCACCTGGCAGATCGCTCTGGCGCTCACGCAGCTGTGCCTGCTGGCTGCCTTTGCGCTGTGGCTTTCGGGCAAGTTTTTCCGCCTGGGAATGCTGCGCTACGGCAAACGGGTGCGTTTCCGCGAAGCCTTCACCCGGGGCAAGTGAGGAAGTAATGACCAAGATCTGGCTTGTACTAAAAAATGAGTTCATCTCTGTTGTCACGCGCAAGTCTTTCTTTCTGACGCTCATCCTGCTGCCGCTCACCAGCTTTGTCATCCTGCTGGTCGTTACAGGACTGCAAAAATCGACCGGGAGCGATACCTCGAACCTGATCCAGAACATGTTCTCCCCGACCTTTAAACAAACCACCGAGGCATATGTTGACCTTTCAGGCACAATGAAAAATATCCCGGAGGGATTTAGCGAGAATATTATCGCGGTGAATTCGGAGCAGGAAGCCCGGCAGAAACTTGAGAACGGGGAGATCAGCGCGTATTACATCATCCCGCAGGATTTCCTCGCGACCGGGGATATCCTTTACATCCGGCCGGATTTTAACCCGCTGGGGAGCATGAATCAGACCGCCTCGATCGAAGCAGTTGTGGCGTATAACCTGACGGAAGGCAACTTAGACCTCGCCAACCGTCTGCAAAATCCGATAAACGTTACACAAGTTGACCTTTCCAATACCAATCAACGGGATGACGATCACTGGCTGTCCTTCTTCCTGCCTTATGTGATCACTTTCCTGTTTTACATTGTCATTTTGACCTCCTCATCACTCCTCTTGAGCAGTATCACCAATGAGAAACAAAACCGGGTGATGGAGATCATCATGACTTCGATCACCCCGCGGCAAATGCTCACCGGGAAGATCATCGCGCTCGGCCTGGTGGGACTGCTGCAGACCGTGGTATGGCTTGGCGCGGGGCTTCTGATGTTGAGGTATTCCAGCACAGCCCTGGCTTTGAGCTCCGCGTTTCAGCTGCCGGTTTCGATACTCATCTGGGGCATCTTTTTCTTTATTTTTGGATACGCGGTCTATGCCAGCCTGATGGCAGGCGTCGGCGCGCTGGTACCGAACCTGAAGGAAGCCTCACAGCTGACGACTGTGGTCATCCTGCCGATGATCGTTCCTTTGATGTTCATCAGCGCACTCATCCGCACCCCCGACAGCCCTCTCTCGATCGTGCTCAGCCTGTTCCCGTTCACCGCTCCGGTGAGCATGATGACGCGCCTTTCCGCGTCACAAGTTCCGTTCTGGCAGACAGGGTTGGCGATCGTGCTGCTCGCGTTAACCGCGGTGATCCTGGTCCGGGCAAGCGCGCGGCTCTTCCAGGCCAAAAACCTGTTATCCGGGCAATCGCTATCCGCCAGGAATTTCATCCGGGCGATGATGGGAAAATAAGGACACCAGGTTTCTGTAACCCACCTGCGGGGCAGGTCATATGAAACATACAATTAAGGTCTCCAAGACTGTTCCTCGGAGGGGAGCTGAATTTTTCTGTTTAACCCTCAGTCTGATGCTTCTTTCGTCCTGTGCAGCACCTGGAAATCCTGCCGAACCCCCTCCCCAACTCACTCATCAGGCAAGCACATCGGTCAGCCAGGTAACTCGCAATGAGAATCTGACCGCGGCCATTAATGCCATCTCCCCAGACCGCATGTACTCCGCGCTGGATACTCTGACGGCCATCCAGCCACACTCTGGCTGGCGCGGTTCGGCCACCCCGGGCGAGGCGGAAGGACTGGATTACCTCCAGCAGGAGCTTGAGTCGCTTGAGTGGTTGACCGCTCAGGGGATGACGCAGGAACGTGAATCATTCAATGTTTTCTTCGGGACTGTAGACCACGCGTCCAGCCTTATACTGTCAGACGGTGAGCGAACAGCGGAAATCCCGGCGGATGCCATCCGCGGGAACCGTGATGACCCGGTTTCAGCCATTCGTATGGATTCAGACGGAATATTTGATGGTCCTGCGGAAGATCCAATCCATGTGGAAGGACCTGTCGTACCTGTTCCTGACGCTGCCGCGGTTGATGCTCTAAAAGGCAGCGACCTTACCGGAAACGTGCTACTGGCGGATTATTCATTGACCAACCCCAACGACGATTTGTCGTTGATCTATACCCGTAAACTGCTGGAGATGAATCCGGCTGCGCTTGTTTTTGTGACAAGTTACTCAAATACAGTCGGGGAACCCAGCGGCAATTTCATTGGAGACGGCGGTGGTGTAATACAGCGCCTTGGCGCCGGCGAAACCGTGCCTTTACTCTTCATAGAAATGGAAAACCTTTCTCTCCTGGGTATTGAGGACTGGGATGGAATCAGCAATCTCACAAGCGCCCAGGTCAAATGGGATACAGATGTGCTGAACCCAGCTCAATCCGGCAACCTGCTGGTGCACATACCCGGCAACCGGAAAGACACCCCCATACTTCTCTCAGCCCACATCGACAGCGCGAACACCCCTGGCGCACTCGATGATGGCAGCGGAACAGTCATTCTGCTTGAGATTGCCAACATCCTGAATGAATTACAGGTTAAACCGGAAAATGACCTTTTCCTGGCATGGTATGGAAGCGAAGAACTCGGGTTATACGGTTCAACCTATTTCACCACAACGCATTCAGACCTGCTAAACCGGTTGACCGCCAACATCCAGCTTGACTGCCTGACCCGCCCGCTGGACGGCTTGCCGGCTGAGATCACCCTGATGTTCAGCCACATCAAGTCCAATAGCCTGACATCTGACCCATTGGGCAGATTCCTCATCAACCAGGGGAATGAACTGAGCATGGATCTAGACTTGACCTATTGGCCTTTCGCCTCGGATAACGGCAGCCTGAGCGCATTTGACATTCCCAATGTCAACATTATCTACGAGAGCAGTGAAATGGACAACAGCCCGGGAGGAGTGTGGGCTGCCGGGCATCTACATGACCCGTATGACACCGCTGATCTGGCGCGTGAGATGGAAAGCGTGCTGGTGGAGATGACCAGCCTCTCGCTCAGCGCGGTGTTCACTCCCCTCGAAGCAGATCAGTTTCGTGTACCTGAGCCAGATAAGAAGGCTGTTTTCCTTGCCAATCACACCGAGTCCCCTCACATGACGCCCGCAGGTCTTCCGGAATTCAGCCTGGAGTTGATACGCGCGGGATATCAGATCTCGGTCATCCCTTACGGCAAGACACTCGCGGCCGAGGATCTTGCAGGGGCAGACCTGGTGGTTGTCCTTCCTGTCCTCGATTACCCGATCACCGAGATCGCTTCTGATACGTACGATGCTGCCTGGACAGCTGAGGAAGCAGTTTTGATCAACGACTATGCGAAAAAAGGTGGGCGGGTGATGATCGTTAATAGCGCCAATAGGCTGAAGTTCTACAGCAGGGTGCTGGACGAGAATGAAGACTGGGAGGATCTAAACACGATCACGAACCAGTGGGGGGTGAAATTCGTGGGCATCGGGGCCGATTCCTATACACTTACCACTGATACCTCGGGTTTAATGCATGATGTCCCGGAAATTCTTATTACACCGGCCAACGCGGTCTATTTCTCTATCACAGATGGGGAAGCTCTGGCAGGAATGAAAAGTAAGGCGTACCTGGCGCAGATCAAGGTCGGCAACGGTGAAGTGCTCATCATCAGCGACATGACCATGCTGGGAGAATACGACCAGGGACTGATGAACCCGCAGCTGGTACGAAACCTCGCCAACTGGAAGTAAGGTTTCCTTAAGTTGACTGTGCCGGTTATCCCTTTATCGACGCCAGGGGTGTAAGCGCTATTGTGACTTCCACCAGGTCCTTCTGGTTTCGCATCACTACGTCGATGTCCTTGTATGCCCCGGGAGCTTCATCCAGGCCGCCGCGGGAATGGAGTCCGTTAAGGATGCCTGTGAGTTTCTTCTGCTCCTCCTCAAGTTTTAACGAGCGAATCGCTTCCTTCCGGCCCATCCGCCTGCCTGCACCATGTGAACAGGACTCAAAGCTTTCCGGGTTTCCCAACCCTCTTACAATGTAGCTCCTGGTTCCCATCGAGCCGGGGATGATGCCGACCATGTCCATTGAGGCTTTTGTTGCGCCTTTGCGGTGCACCAGCACCGCGCGTCTGTAGTGGTCCTCGAGGTCAGCGTAATTATGATGGATGTCTATCGCTTCAAGTTGCCGCCCCCTGGTCACCCGCGCCAGAATCTCAAGTGTTTTCTCCATCATCAAGGCGCGGTTGGCGCGAGCGAAATCGCAGCAGTAACGCATGGCAAGGAAATAATCTCTTCCATCCTGTGTATCCATTGAGAGGAATGAGAGATCACGGTCAGGCAAGTGAACCTTACCCTTCTCGCAAGACACCACCGCTCTCTTGTGGAAAAAGGTGGCGGTCTGTAAACCAAAGTTGCGGCTGCCAGAGTGAATCATGAGCCAGATGTGTCCATCGCTTCCATGTTGTATTTCGATGAAGTGGTTCCCTCCCCCCAGTGTACCCAACTGACGGCGGGCGGATGCCAGCTCCTTCTGAATTACTCCAACATCTGGTGCGCGGTCGAGACCGCTCCAGGGCTGGTCTGTAAGGTGGTGCTTGAAACCGACCGGAATCACCTGTTTTATCTGGGCGATGATCTCATGTAAAGCTGCAGGTGTAATCTCCAACAGGTCTGTGCGCACCGCCAACATGCCGCAACCAATGTCAACACCTACAGCATTTGGAACAATGACCTCCTGCGCCGCGAGGACCCCGCCGATGGGCATACCAAAACCGGTGTGGCAATCAGGCATCACCGCGATCCATTTGTATGCGAAAGGCAGGTTTGCCAGGTTCTTCGCCTGGGTAAGAGCCGTCTCGTCAATATCATCCAGCCATAACTTGATGGGGACGTGTTCGGTCGTGATCACCTGTTTCAATTTACATGCTCCAAATTGCGGACAGCAAGGTTCCCTGACTCAACCTTTTGGTAACATTTTCCTGGTAATTTTTGCTACTCTCCCGTGTCTGAAGCGCAACGGAAGCCGACATCACTGGCGTTGTGGAAATCCGGGTCGTAGGCACGGCTGGAAACGCGCAGGTGGATTGGACCACTGGTCCACCCGCCGCCGCGCAGCACCCGGTACGTATCCGTATCCGGCCCGGTTGGATTTTCAGCCGGGGAATCCAGGTAGTACGTCTCACCATACCAGTCAGCCACCCACTCCCATACGTTGCCGGCCATATCCTCGAGGCCATACGCATTTACTCCCAGCGGATGACTGCCGACCGGGCTGGTGTCACCGAGACACAGACCAGTTGTGCCGAACGGTAAAAAGTTCGTCAGGGTGCAGGTCGGCTCATCCTCACCCCACGGGTAGGCGCTGGTTACTGATCCACGGGCAGCCTTCTCCCACTCCGCCTCAGTCGGCAGACGCTTACCCGCCCAGGTACAGTAGTCTTTCGCATCAAACCAGGTGACATGAACCACGGGGTAGTAATCATAATCCGGGCTGCCAAAATAGGATTCCACGAGTTCAGACCCAGAAGTCATCGGCGGCTGGCAGCCATCAGCGGCTACGCATTCAGCGTATTGGATGTTCGTGACTTCGTATTTGTCGATGAAGAATTCATCCAGGTAAACCGTGTGCAGGGGCAGCTCGTCCTCAGGGCAGCCGACCCCGCCGTTGTGCTGCGGGTCGCATCCCATGACAAACTCACCAGCCGGGATAGCCACCATGTCGAACTCCGGAACAATGATCGTGAGGGTGGGGAGGGCGGTGGGTTCCGGTGCCTGGGTGGCGGGCGGGTTGGTGGCGGTTGGTTCGGGCGCCTCGGTGGCCGGCGTGGTTGCAGCGGGAGCCGGTGGCTGCGTTGGAGGTGGGAGCGGCGAGGCAGTGGGGGCGGTGGTGCATCCCGCCAGGAGAACAATAGAAAGGCAGAGCAACATGATTCTTTTCATCTTTACCTCCAGACCGAGAATGCTGAGAAGGGGGAGACGATCAGCCAACACATCGGTCGTTAATAATAAGATACCACAACCGGGTGGATAGCGTATACCGAGTTTTAGGGGCATGGCACCGAGGAAAAATGGGGTGAGGCAGCTGGTGAGGGATGCGGTATAATGCGATTGCACGCCCCCGTAGCTCAATTGGACAGAGTGCCTGACTTCGAATCAGTAGGTTGC
>CAYYBP010000106.1:0-7618 GCA_964470275.1 uncultured Anaerolinea sp.
TTTGCATGGCATGGTGGGCACGGTCATCAAGGATGATCTTCCCTGTTGCATCCAACTGGTCCCGTCCTTCCCGATACAGGTGGTCGTTTTTAAGATTGCGGAAACGACGCGGTCGATATACCTTAGCTGCCAGCAGGCGGGTATTCGAGACTTCAGGAGCCGTGCAGAGATACACAGTCGCTTCTTTTCCGCCTCTCACCATCAGTAGAATATCCTCGATCCAGTTTTGCGCATAAAGATCCTGGATCGATCGTATCAGCCATTGTTTTTCATGCTGAGAAGCGTGGTATGAAAATGACAACTCCTCATCCTTGTAAGGAGTTCCCTTTTGCCGTTTTTCCTGCACCTTCCGCTTTCTTGTCCGGTCTACATCTTGTACAGTGAGCGTATTATCAAGATAGTCCTGCTCTAATAAATCATCATTCAATTTAATTTTCATTTTTTCTTTCTCGCCAAAAATCGTTATTCAATGACGTGGCTTAAATAAAAAAGCCACAGATGCGCTGCACCTGTGGCTGATAAATCAATAAGGGATTTACACCCTGTAGCTTTCAGGAGGCGCACAATAATAACGTTTGAAATAAACGCTGACTTTTTTCATTCTGTTGAGTCCTCCTTTCATAATTAATGATGAATAAAGTTTACTTAAGGGAATCCAAAACGTCAAGGGTCTGGACCGAGATAAATACCTACTGATAACTAATAAAACTCATTTCCCGGATTATGATATAGTCAAAACATTCGCAGTTATGGATACATTGAAGTTCTCACAAACCTTCTCGTCGCTTAAGCATCCCAACTTCCGCCTGTGGTTCAGCGGCCAGGTTGTTTCATTGATCGGCACCTGGATGCAATCAACCGCGCAGGGATACCTGGTGTACGAGTTGACCCAATCCCCCGTCATGCTGGGGGTTGTTGGTTTTGCCAGCGGGATTCCGGTTTGGCTGTTTTCCTTGTATGGCGGGCTGGTCGCAGACCAGATCTCGCGGCGCAAGATGATCGCCATTACCCAGGGGTCGATGATGGTATTGGCTTTTATCCTCGCCGGGCTGGTCTTTACCGGCACCGTCCAGTCCTGGCACATCGTGATCCTGGCATTCCTGTTGGGCACCGCCAATGCGTTCGATGCGCCCGCCCGCCAGGCGTTTGTGGTAGAAATGGTGCCCAAAGAGGACCTTACCAACGCCATCGCGCTCAACAGCACGGTGTTCAACCTGGGTACGATCATCGGGCCAACCGTTGCCGGATTGGTTTACGCCTGGCTGGGTCCGGGATGGTGTTTCACTATCAACGGGGTTTCTTTCATCGCCGTGCTGATCGCCCTGGCAATGATGCGCCTTTCTCCCAGGGTGGCGGCGATCACTCATGGCAACCCGATCCAAAATCTCACAGAGGGGGTCCGGTACGCGTTCGGTGATATCAACATCCGCGTATTGCTGATCGTATTAGGTTCATTTTCTGTTTTCGGTTTTAGCCTGCTCACCCTCATGCCGGCATGGGCTACCTCGGTTTTGGGGGGCGACGTACGAACGAACGGTCTGCTCCTCTCCGCCAGGGGAGCGGGTTCGCTCATCGGGGCTCTGATGATCGCCTACCTGGGATCGCGTGTTATTCGGGGCAAGATTTGGACGGCCGGAGCGGTGGTGATGCCGTTCTCTTTATTATTATTTGCCATCTTCCGCAATCTGCCGATTTCAATGGTGATGCTGGTCGTGATGGGCTGGAGTCTTATGTCCGTGGTGAACATATCCAACGCGCTGATCCAGACCCACGTCCCGGATGCCCTGCGCGGAAGGGTGATGAGTATATTTGTCCTCATTTTCCAGGGGGGAATGCCTCTGGGATCGCTCCTGGCCGGGTGGATGGCAGGTGTGACCAGCGAGCCGATCACAGTGCTCGCGAGCGCATGTGTCATCCTGGTAGTGGTTGGAGTAACCCAAATACGATACCCTTCCATGAGAAAATATAATTAACGATCCTCATAAATTCGCTGTATACTGCTTATTTGTAGAACATGAGCATCATTATCGAGAATCTCACCAAGACCTACCAGAATGACGGTCTGTCGATCAGGGCAGTACGCGACGCCAACCTGACCATCGAGCCTGGGGAATTTATTGTGCTGCTCGGTCCCAGCGGCGGCGGAAAATCCACCTTCCTCAACCTGCTGGGCGGGATGGACCGGCCCACATCAGGATCGGTCCATTTCAACGGGTTCGCGCTTGAGTCCGCCACAGAAGAGCAACTGGCGCGCTTCAGGCGGGAAAAGATCGGCTTCGTTTTCCAGTTTTATAACCTCCTGCCCGCGTTGAATGCGGTGGAAAACGTGATGCTGCCGCTCATGGCGCGTTCTGTTCCGTTATCCCAGGCAAAAGAACGTGCAACTTCGATTCTCGTATCAATGGGTTTACAGGACCGGCTGAGCCATGTGCCATCAAAATTATCCGGCGGCGAGCAGCAGCGTGTCGCTATCGCCCGGGCGATCGTTCATCAACCTGAACTGGTTGTGGCTGATGAGCCGACCGGCGACCTCGATTCAGTAACCTCGCAAGAGATCATCAACCTGATGCATGACCTCAACACCTCGCGTGGAATCACGTTTGTGGTGGCGACCCATAATCTCGCCTGGCGTGAGAGAGCGCACCGTATCATCGAAATTCGCGATGGCATCCTCAGTTATTGAGCAAGTCAATAAGATCCGTACAGTGACTGTGTTCCTGTTGAAGGACTTGGTCAGAGACCGCTGGCGGACGACCATTACCGTCTTAAACCTGTTGGTGTTTATTTGCTGCTACTTCTGCCTGGCCGCGCTGGCCAGGGCGGCGTCAGCTTATGGAGATGGCGGAAACACAAAGAGCTCCCTGATGATCCTGCAGAGCAATGTCTTCGATCCTGCCGACAGCATCATTACACAAGACATGCTCCTCGCAGCTCGAGAATACCAGCCCGATTTGGTCAGCGCTGTTTCCCCGGTCATATTCCGGTTTGTGAAAATCGAAAACCAGCTGGTGCAGTTAAGAGCAGTTCCCCGGCAGGATTTACAGCCAGTTTTCCGTCTTGATTTGGATAGCGGGAATTGGCCCCAACAACGCAATGAATTGATGTTGGGCAAGGGAACCGCGATCATGACCGGCTGGGAAACGGGCCGGCAGATCACAGTCTTCGGCAGGGAGTATCGCATCAGCGGGATCGTTAATTCTCCCGGGACGAAATACTCCTCCATCTGGATGGATATCGATGAAGCAGAACAGCTTTTTGCCACCAGCGGCATCTACCAGTTCCTCTGGCTGAATATTACCCCGGGAGTTGATGCGGATGAAGCCGCCTCGATCCTGCAAAATGACCCGCGCCTGGGGAATGGAAACCAGGTGTATTACGTGGATCATTTGTATGAACAATATGCCAGCGCGCTCAATGATGTCGCCGGGACGAGCTCAGTGCTGGTTTTCCTTTGCCTGTTGGCGGTTATGATCGGGACATATGGCAACGTGTACCTGACCTTATCCGAGAGGTCGCGGGAGTTCACCATCCTGCGGGCGGTGGGGTATTCTCCAAAGACAGTGCGCTGGATTCTCACCGGCCGCAGCCTGGCGCAGCTGGTGATTGCATTCCTGGGCGGGTGGTTGTTGTCCTTGTTAATCCTCGATTATCTTTCAGGCAAGTTTCCGATCATCGTGCATTCCATCCTGGTTGAGTTAAGGATCACTCCTTTCATCTTCTTTGCGGGTCTGGGTCTTGCCGTGTTATTTGGCTGGCTTGGAGTGATGCTGTCCACGCTCAAAGAAACCCGCGCCGGTGTGCACAGCATGATGGAGCGATGATGAGAGCCATTTTTAACCTGGCGATCCGGGATATGAAAAAACGCTGGGCGTTGATGCTGATGTTGATCGTTCTATTTTCGGTGTTATTCGGCGCCTACATAACCCTTTTATCCCATTATAAAAGCACAATGCAGATGTACGATGTGGTGATCGACAACTGGCTGGTGCTGGGGAACAGCGACGGATTGAGCGAGATCCATGGCAGCCGGGTTTCTCCCGCTGTAAGAGACTCGCTTATAAGCATGGGGTACACTGACCCCATTCCTGAGATTCACCAGATCGTCGGCACAAGCCTGGCCAATGGAACTCTCATGAAGGGTATTCGGCTGGATGATTATCCCCAGTACGACACCTTCACCATCGTGGAGGGCAGGCAATTACAGCCGGGCGATCCTCCAAGGGTGGCGATGGTCGGGGAAGTACTGGCAAACACAGACCATCTGAAGGTTGGCGGGGATGTAACCCTGCGCGGAAGGCAATTCCGGGTCGTTGGTATCTTCAAAACCGGATCGATCCAGGATAATGAAGCCTGGGTCAGCCTCGAAGATGCCCAGAACCTGCTGAACTATGGACAGGACGTCTCGCTGTACCTGGTTCCGGATTCCGGCCCATTGAAAGCCGGGGACCAGGTGGGGGATGAGTTGATCGTGAGCCAAAGGGGAGAAAACGGAGGATTTATCGATAAATCGCTCAGTAATTTCCTGAATAATTACGCCGTGATGGGGATTGTCGTGGGAATCGCCGCGGTGATCACGCTTGCCAACCTGCTTTTCAGGCTGGCGTACTTGCGCCGGCATGAATTTGGGGTTCTTAAGTCCATTGGTTTTGGCCTAAGTGGCCTGGCGATGTATTTCTTCACCCAGGCAGGTATCCTTATCTTCGCCGGGCTTATTGGCGGAACCATATTTGGCATCATCCTGATCAATACCATGATGACCTCTCTTTCAGTTTTTGGTTTTGGTGTGGTTGTGGGAATCGACCTTTCCGTGCTCGCCAGTTTCACCCTCATCATCCTGCTTTTCTTCTGCGTGTGTGCTTTCATCCCGCTATTGAGCATTTACCGCAAACCAATACCAGAGCTGGTGGGACGCAATTGACCTAAAAGTCGTAAAATAATCATAACTTCGTGATGGAGGTGAACAGTATGAAACGCTTCAAATTGTTGGCATTTGTTGTCATCCTTGTGTTTATCCTCTCTGCGTGTGACCTCCCGGCGCTCTCGGGTCTGTTCGGTTCCTCCGGTGATGAGGAAAATGGCAATCAGCCCCAGGTTGTCGTGGTTGAACCCGGACAAGAGTTAAACGAAAGCGGTGAAGACCAGGTGGTATCAGAACCAAAAAACGAAAGGGACCCGAACCCGGTAGGTTTGCAGGATGGACTTGGCAGCCTGGATAGTTACAAATTGCTCATTTCTGTAAAATCTCACGATGAAAAGGGCTCCATTAATGACATCATCTCGAATATTCAACGCTCGGTTGTGGACAAAGCCGCATATACAGAAGTCACCTCCACCTCCTTTGACCCCGAAAATGATGAGGAAGTGGACACGAGCACAACCATTATTTATTCAGCCGGAAACGCCATGTGCACCTTTGACGGAGAGGATAGTTACGACCTCGAAGAATACAGCGACCAGGAAAAAGAATTGCGCGACATCTTCGCCAAAATGGTTGATTTTATCCCCCTCATTGAAGACCCTGTCTTTGTGGGCGAGGAGAACATGAACGGAATTGCCTGCAACCATTACTCCTTCAAACTGAACGGGATCGGGGATACATCAGGTTCGGTTGCATCCATCAACGATGGACAGTACTGGCTGGCGGTGGATGGCAACTACATCGTGAGATACTCGCTGAACCTGGAAGTGCGATCAGCTGCCGAGGGCACCGAAGGCGCTGAGGTATCAACGCTGGAGGCCTTCCTGGATCTGACTGATGTGAACGTACCGGTTTCAGTGACGCTCCCCGCGGAGTGTTATCTCCCCAAAGAATAAGCGGAAATTGGTGATCTACACCGGCCGTAAAGCTTGTACGGCCGGTTTGTGTTTATATTTTTCTTATTTAAATGTGATATAAACAATCAAAATAGTGTTATTAGAGGTAGAAAATGGATACACACACCCCAGGTAATGAACGGATCACCCCCGAACCTCTTTTTCTAAACCGGCGCAAGTTCCTGCAACTGTCAGCCGCCATCGGCACTGCCGCTGCCCTGGCTGCCTGCGGGGTGAACCCCGATGAGACTGCTAAGCCGCCTGCACCCGCCACCACAACCAGTACAGATGTACTGACTTCGATCGATGATTACACCGGGTATGTAAACTTCTACGAATTCTCCATGGATAAATACCGGGGCATCGGCCTGGCCCAAAAGCTGAAAACCGACCCGTGGCCAATCGAGATCGGCGGGTTGGTTGAGAACCCGATGACGGTGGATGCGGCCGACCTCATTGCGGCTTACCCTTCTGAAGAACGCGTGTACCGCATGCGCTGCGTGGAAGGCTGGTCAATGGTTATTCCGTGGGTTGGCTTTTCCCTCAACAAACTCCTCAAGGACCTGAAAGTCCAGAAGAACGCCAGGTACGTCAAATTCACCACCCTGCTGGATCCTGAGCAGATGCCGGGTCAGAAGGTGGCCGGATTTGATTGGCCTTACGTGGAGGGCCTGCGCCTGGACGAAGCAGAAAACGATTTGACCATCCTTGCCTCCGGCGCGTATGAAAAACCTCTCATGGCGCAAAACGGCGCCCCGCTCCGCCTGGTCGTCCCGTGGAAGTACGGGTTTAAAAGCATCAAGTCGATCGTCAAGATCGAGCTGTTGGAAGAGCAGCCGCTGACGTTCTGGTCGGAATACGCGCCGGACGAGTACGGGTTCTATTCCAATGTCAATCCGGAGGTGGACCATCCGCGCTGGTCGCAGGCGACCGAACGCCGCATCGGCGAGGATAAGCGCATCCCGACCCTGATGTTCAACGGCTATGAAAATGAAGTCGCCGCGCTTTATGAGGGCATGGATCTGAGAGAGAATTATTGATGCAACACAAGAAAATATTCCACACGATACGCAGATCGATAAACGCCCTTACAGCGCTGATCCTGATTTCGCTGGTCGCGGCTTACCTCACAGACAACCTCGGTCCGGACCCGATCCGCAGGATCCAACACCTCAGCGGTGACATCGCCCTCATCGCTTTGCTGCTTTCACTGAGCGTCACCCCATTCGTCACCGTTTCCGGGATCACCTGGCTGGGTCCGCTGCGCAAGACCTTTGGGCTCAGCGGCTTCTATTTCGTGTTATTGCACGTTCTGATCTTTGTCGGCCTGGATTACGCCTTCGATTTCAATCTGATCATCAAAAGCTTCGGCTTCCGCCAGTTCTTATGGCTGGGTCTGGGAGCTTTCGTGATCCTGTTGGTGATGGCGATTACTTCGATCGACCGCGTGAAAAAAGCGGTGAGAAAAGTGTGGCGCAAGATCCACCGCTTCGTGTACCTCGCCAACGTCCTGGTGGTGATTCACTACGCGCTCTCCCTCAAAAGCGGTTTTATGGTCGGGGGTAAACCGCTCATCGCGCTGGTGGTCCTGCTGGTGCTGCTGGCGCTTCGCCTGCCGCCGGTTAAACACGGGATCATCCGGCTGCGGAAAAAGAAAACGGCTCAACCAGCGTTCTAGACCCGGCGTTTCTGTGCCCGACACCCACGGTGATGGCTGGTTGTTGACAGACCTTTTTTTTGGGATATAATTACCCCCGCAATTTGGTCCACTAGCTCAATGGCAGAGCAACTGACTCTTAATCAG
>CAYYBP010000107.1:0-7486 GCA_964470275.1 uncultured Anaerolinea sp.
CGTAACTGATAAACGGCAGCGTTTGTCCTGTGACAGGGATCACCCTTAAGTTTACCCCGATATTGACCATGGTCTGAAAAGCGATCAGGGTTGCAAAGCCATACGCGATCAATGCTCCGTATGAATCCCCCGCGATCCTGGCTGCGCGGATACATCGCAGAATAATAAACACCAGGATTGCCATCACGATGATCGTCCCAACGAATCCGAACTCTTCAGCGATCGCTGAAAAAATGTAGTCTGTTGATCTCACCTTCAGGAACCGCAGCTGCACCTGTGTTCCATTGCCGTAACCCTGACCCAGCAACCCTCCGCTGCCTATCGTGATCAACGCCTGTTGAATATTGTAAACATTGCCGAATGAGTCTCCCTCATCCGGTCTTATGAACGAGAGAATACGCTCTTGTTGATAGTCAGCCAGGAACGGGAATGCGATCAGACCGAGAGCGATAGTTGAGACGCCTAAAATGACCAGGTACTTGGGTGGAAGACCGCTGATCCAGAGCATAGAAAACCAGATGACGAGCAGCATGATGGATGTACTCAAGTTTGGCTGAAGCAAAATCGGCACAATGATCGCCGCAACAATGATCAGGCTTAAGACGATCCATCTAAGGTTTTTTGGCTTTTTGTCGGCAGACGAAAAGTAATGCGCCAGAACCAGGATCACCACGATCTTCGAGAGCTCTGCCGGTTGGATGTTCACCAGACCGACTTCAAGCCAGCGTTGAGCCCCAAAGCTTGCGGTTCCTATAATTAAAATCAGTCCAAGAAATGCCAAAGTAAAGACGAACATAAAGCGGGATAGACTTTTCCAAAATCGGTAATCTAAAATGGTTACGGCGAAGAGAACAGCAAACCCTATCCCAAGAAACACGGATTGCCGGTTGACGTAATTCGCCAGGTCAATGTTCCCGGCGATCGTGGACCGGATCATAATTAATCCAAAAATACACAGGAACAGGACTGCTCCGAGCAGAAAAAAATCAAAATGCTTCCAAAACTCACGCCTGAACATAGCAAAAACGTCTCACTTAAGGTTGAGGAGCCTGCGCGGCGCCGTCAATTGCCTTGAGATCAAAGTAGGTTTCGAGAACGCGTTCTACAATTGGGGCAGCCACACTCGCGCCTTCCCCGCCATTGTAAACAAAAGCCACGACGGCGATCTCAGGGTCATTATAAGGGGCGTAGCCGACATACCACGAATGCGTTGGCCAGGCTTCAGGTTGGCAAAGGTTCTTCGCCTGCGCAACATTATCACAATATTCAGCGGTGCCTGTTTTCCCGGCAGATGGTATTTCCAGAAACGCCATTGTCTCCGCGGCGGTACCGCTCACTACCACCTCTCTCATCCCCATTTTGGCATATTCGATCACCCAGGGCTCTACCACCTTTTTTTCACCGGTGGGTTTATTGTTTTCATCCAGAATATCGATTAATGGATCCTTGGTTATATCCCAGACCAGGGTTGGTTCGAATGGTTGGACGACATTTCCCTCAGAATCAAGGATTTCCCTTACGATCGTAGGCTGCATGTATTTCCCATCGTTTGCCAGGATGGCAAAGGATTGTAAAACCTGCAGAGGCGTCGCCAAAACAAAACCCTGGCCGATGGTGGTAATGTAGGTATCCCCTGTGGACCAGTTTTCAGCCCGGTAAATACGTTTCCAGGTCGGATCTGGTACCAATCCCGCCACTTCACCAGGCAGTTCAATACCTGTTAACCGGCCGTATCCCAGGGCTTCCGCGTACTCTTTTGCACGCCAAACATTTAATCCGCCATCAGGGATGTCATTCTCATAACCACCCCCGATCTTGTAAAAATAGATGTCATCAGATAAGCTGACACCTTTGATAAAGTTGCACATTCCATGGCCATTTCGGTCATACCCCACGTACTCTCGAGGAATTCCAGGGTCGTTTGGCGAAAACTTCTGGATGATGGAGATGGTACCGGGGCACGGGATTTCCTGGTCTGGCGTTACGACACCTTCGTTCAACGCTCCAATCGCCGCGACCATTTTATATACAGAGCCAGGCGGGTGCATGGCAGAGATTCCATGGTTGAGAAGTGGTTTTAACGGATCTTCACTTAGTTGGTTGTAATAATATGCCGGTATTATCCTTTCCAAACGGTTGTTTTCATACGTTGGCTGCGAAACCATCGCCAGGATCTCACCGGTTTTCGGATTTATCGCGATCACCACACCATTTTGGGATTGAATGCGGTTTAGATAGGTATTCCAAAAATTCATTTCGTCAACCAGTGCGGTGCGGGCAGCCACCTGCAAGCGGGTATCAATGGTTAATTTAATGCTGTATCCCGGAACCGGTGCAATGGGTTCTTCGATGTCCCTGATCTCCTTACCGCTGCCGTCCACCTCCACCACCCTTAGACCATTTTTACCCAGCAAAATTTCATCAAGCGAGTATTCCACACCGGCAAATCCAACTTTATCGCGCCCTGAAACAAATCCTAATCCTTCGTAATAATCTTTGTTCTCAGCGGTGATCGGGCCGAGAAACCCGATTATCTCAGAGGTCATATTACCGGTCGGATATTGCCTCACTGGTTCCAACGTAACTGAAACACCCGGCCATTCATCAGCTTTTTCACTGATAACCATCGCGATATCCTTGTTAACATTACATTTTATATTCACGGGTTGATAGGGTGCATTCGTGTCGCCAATTAATACGATCTCTTTGATTCCGAAATCGGTTTGACATGGTGTGAAGAGTCGCGCTGATTCATCTGTCAGAACGCCATTCGTTACCGGCACGCCAATAATATCGGAAAGCTGTCGATAGATCTCCTCGGTTGTACCTGGATCGAGCGGAAGATATGCGGGGGTTACCGATATATTGTAGGAAGCAGTATTATCTGCGAGAACAAATCCATTGCGGTCATACAGGTTGCCGCGTTGTGTTTGCACACTGATATTCTTGATCCTGTTTTCTTCAGCCTGATCGAGATAATCGGCTCCCTGGACTATTTGTAAACTGAACAATCTGACGATGTAGATTGTAAATACGATCGCCAGGATGATGTAGACAACTCTAAATCGCCAGGGCTCTAACCCTGAATTTTCTTTACGGTTAAAAATCATTCCAGTACTTCTTCCTTGCTCGTCCACCCCATCATATCATGAACAATGGTATGAATTGGTGCCGCGAGCAAAATATTGAGTGTCAATGAAGGAAGGACTACGTTGGTCAACACGGTATTCCATTGATAATTTCCGCCTGAAAACCGCATCAACAGGTATGACATCAGGTAGTAAATAAGGCTGCCAATAATTGTGATCAAAAACATGGATACCAATGGGGACTGCCACAATTTTGACCGGATATAGTTGGCCAAGAGGATGATCGAGACATATGTGATTAGATACACATACCAGGGTAAAGCCGATATATACCCGAATAGGGAGAAAGCGAGAACAGCTCCCAGCCAGGTCGAGTGATCCCTGGAGTTCAATGCCCATGCCGCGAGCCAAACCAGCACAAGGTCCACGCTGCCTTGAAAAAGAGTGATCTCCCTCGCCAACGTCGTCTGAAGGATCACCAGGAAAACAATTACAAAAGCGTTGAGCACGTAACTCATCTTACGGAATTGTGGTCGGTATCAGAGGAGAAATGTCCACGGGTTTAAAATTCGTAATCACCAACACAGCCCTCAGATTCTCAAAGTCAACGGACGGTTGAATGCTCGCGGTCTGGAACAATTCATTTTCCCTAAATTGGGGCGACACGATCTGGCCGATCAATATTTCCGGGGGATATGAACCACCCAGACCTGATGTAAAGACAAGATCGCCTTCGGTCAGTTCAATTGAAGGACTGACCATCTCGAGAGAAATATCTCCCGTTACCGAACCGCGAATCTGCGCTTCTTCACGGCTTTTCTGCAGGCGGATATTGACAGTTGAATTCGGATCTGTGATCAACTTTACCCTTGCGGCCGAAGCGGTCACAGCATCAATACTTCCAACCAATCCCTGCTCAGTGACGACCGGCATCCCTTTGAATATACCGTCATCAGAACCATGGTCAATAATGATGTAGTTCATGAACGGGCTCGGGTCTTTTCCGATCACGGAAGCTGCCTTGTATTGATTTTCCGGGTTCTCGCGGGCAAAATCCAGCAACGCGTACAGGATATTCGTTTCAACCAGTTGCTGCTGTAGATTCAGGACTTCTGATTGCAGGCGTGATACTTCATTCTGCAGCGCAGTATTTTGCTCCATCAGGGTTGTCACATCTCTGGGGATCGTAAAGAAGTTGATCAGACCCTCGACGCGGGAGGAAAACCAGGTTTGCGCTCCCACAAGTGGGTCGATTGCAGTGCCGATAATTCTTTTTAATTGGCCGCTTACCGCCAGCACCAGGACTCCAACAATAATGAGCCCAATGGTGATCAGCTGCCATGTTCTGTTAGAAATGCGTTTCATTCTTTTTTGGGATCTTTACATCCCGCTCTTGCTTGTTCTCTCCAAACCTACCAGGAAGCGCTTATAAGTGGAGAGATTTTCCAATACTGCGCCGGCACCCCGTGCCACACACGTCATTGGATCATCTGCTACCCAAACGCGTAGATTTAATTCATCTTTCAGTCTCGGCACCAGACCAAGTATTTGTGAGCCGCCGCCTGCAAGGCACACGCCTGAATCTAAAAGATCGGATATCAATTCGGGTGGAACTTCATCGAGTGCATCCTTGATTGTATCGATGATCACCTGGATTGAAGGATTAATGGCCTCGCGTATCTCTACTGATGAAATCTCAAGCGACCCTGGCAGACCGGTGATCAAATTGCGTCCCCTGGCAGTAAATGTCAACTCTGTGGGTAGCGGGTAAGCGGATCCGATGGAGATCTTTATCTGCTCAGCCATCCGATCGCCAATCAATAGGTTATATTTTTTTCTGATGTATTGTAGAATGTCTTCGTCCAGCTCGTCACCGGCTATGCGCAATGAGCGTGAAACCACGATCTCTCCCATCGAGATCGCGGCTACTTCGGTCGTTCCACCGCCGATGTCGACAATCATCGTTCCCTTGATCTCATTAATCGGCAAACCCGCACCGATAGCCGCAGCTCTTGGTTCCTCCACCAGGTAGGCTTCACGTGCCCCGGCTGCCATGGCAGCGTCATAAACGGCGCGCCGTTCCACTTCAGTGGCACCTGAGGGTATACCGATCGCCACACGCGGTCTGGGCATGGGGACAATGGCCTGTTGATGCACTTTGCCGATAAAATACTCAAGCATCGATTTTGTGATCTCAAACTCAGAAATGACCCCGTCTCTGAGAGGGCGAATGGCAATATAGTTGGCAGGTGTTCTTCCTACCATCTCTTTAGCTGAGCTGCCTACCGCGATGGTCTCTTTCGTGCGTTTGTGGATGACAACCCACGAAGGCTCGTTGATGACAATGCCCTTCCCGCGAACATTCACAAGTGTGTTTGCAGTTCCCAGGTCGATACCGATGTCCAGAGAGAAAAAGCCCATCAACCAGCTTAATGGATTAAAAGCCAAGAATTTCTCCTGCAAATAGGATTAAGATAATAAAAAATTATACCATAGGGGCATTGTCAAGTTTTTGGTATAATCTTGTAGTTGTTTCAGATCGCACTTTGACATTTTTTCCTGTGCATGAGCGTAAACAGTATTCGAATTTGGAGAATACTGCTAAGCGCATCACAACTATTTTGTTTCAGCGGGTGTCGCCAAGTGGTAAGGCAGTACCTTCCCAAGGTACCATTCGTGGGTTCGAATCCCATCACCCGCTCAATTCAATTAAAGTCCAATCAACGACAAATTCCTTGTTTAGCATAATTGTAAGTTAGCTTTTACGCTTCTATGCTAGAATATTTTATTACAAGGGAATGCAATGCTTGTCTCTAAACTCGTTCTTCACATTGAAGATAATTTTGATAACCGCATTCTTGTGCGGCGTCTGCTGCAATCTGCCGGTTACCATATCATCGAGGCGGAAAACGCCTACCAGGCAGCCGCAGCGCTTTACAAATACTCCCCTGATCTTATCCTTATGGATATCAATCTTCCTGGCGTTGATGGGTACACCCTGACGCACAAATTAAAGACTATTCCCGGTGTAAGCAAAATTCCAATCGTGGCCATCACCGCCAATGCCATGCGCGGCGATCGTGAGAAATCTCTGCTGGCTGGTTGTGATGGATATATTGAAAAACCGATCGATATTGATAAATTTCTCGACCAGGTTTCAACCTTTTTATCGAACCACCGGGCGCACAGAATAGAATGAGCGAGCGCTTCCGATCCAGAACAGCAATGTGGATTAATAATGAAAACCATTCTTGTTATTGAAGACAATGTAAGCAACTTTATGCTTATTGCCCGCATGCTGGATGATGCTGGACTCCATTGCGAATGGAAAACATCCGGCTATGAAGTTGTTGAGTTTGCCGACACGCTTGAGTCGATCGACTTGATATTGATGGACATACGGCTTCCATACGAGGATGGGTACGATGCATTTCGCAAGCTGCGCAAACAATCGAAGTACGAACACGTCCCTATTGTAGCGGTGACCGCGGTGACCGGACCAGAGCAAATGCAATCGGCGAGGATGTTAGGGTTCGACGGCTTTATAGGCAAACCACTTGACCCCGACCGTTTTCCCACCCAGATTTCCCGCATTTTAGAGAATCAGCCCGTTTGGGAATTTGAATAAGAAAGAACAGGCGTCAGAATGCATTTATGTTTTTACAGTTTTCGGAGGAACGATGACGACACAAGACCTGGTTGACCCAACAGACAATACTAACGACATCCAAACGAAAACAAAAAAGTCATTTTCAACGATTCAAGCTTTCATTCTTGTCAGTCTGATCGCTTCAGCGCTTTTTATCACCTTATCCGTGTTGACACGTGAAATTGGTTATTACCTGCTGGCCGGCAGCTCTTTGATCACACTGGTATTTTCCGTCTTTACTTCCCGGCTTAAATCACCGCCATTCCTTGTATTTTTGCTGGCTCTGTCTTACCAGCTCCTGATTTTGCTTTTGTCCGCTATTGTTCCTTCTTACCTGGGAATCCCATACGCTCTCATCTCCTTACTGATCGCTTTTGTTTTTACTTCAATTATTCCCCGCAGTTCAATTGGTGACTGGGTTGTCACGGTGGGAATTCTGGGTGCGATCGCCTCCATCCAACTTACGCTGCTCGCGCCTTTGCCGCAGGTGACCAATGATGCGATCTCAGGCGCGATCTTGATCATAGCTGTACTCCTTTTGATCAAGGTCAGTGAAATGTTTTCTCAAGGAAGAATTTACGCTTCCGTCCGCACGAAACTGCTCTTAAGCTCTTTGGTTCTTACCCTGGTACCCCTGATCGTACTTTCGTCCATCAGCAGCCGCTTTCTGCAGCAATCTATTCAAACACAGGCGAACGAATCCTTGCGTGTGGCTGCTGATCAAACCAGGGCTGCGGTCGACGATTTC
>CAYYBP010000108.1:0-4880 GCA_964470275.1 uncultured Anaerolinea sp.
CTGACGCGCATCTGGTCAGCCTGTACGCGTAAGACCTTGGACATACTCACGCCAAGTTGCTCGCTCTGGATGATGGCCGCAACGAAACTTGTCATTTCGCTGATGCCAACATTCTGCTGCATGTCGTGCAATGCCTCGCGTCTGAGCTTGCCGAGCTGGATCTCCTGGATGACACGGGAAAATGCCATGGAAAGCGGAGAAGCCCATTTTTCAGCTACTTTTGACATGGCAGCGTCAAAACCAAGACCGGCTTCTACACAAATGGTAAGCAGATCTAGCGCGTCAGGCAGAGCTTTACGGATCTGGTGTTGGCGGTTGGTGATGGAGCGCGAGAGCATGTATTGGGGCAGGAAGAAGCCCATCAAGGTAATGCCGATTGTCAGGAGGAAGACGCGTCCTGCGGGTATATTGCTCCCCCCGAAACGCAGGAGCAGGAATAAGATTCCGCCAAGACCGATGGCTGAAACAAATTGTAAAGTAAGAAATACAGCCGGATCAAGTCTCGAAGAGCGACCGGACAATTCAAGTTTGCGCGAGATTGAATTCAACCAGTTTTGTGGCGTAAAACGGATCGCGATCTCTCCCAGTCTTCGAGCCACCGGGTAGATGACGCGCTCAGTGAACGGTAAACCCATCTCCAATTTGTCAAGATCGACCTGCTGCCCGCTCTTACTGAACTCGTCCAACCGATTGAATAGGATCTCGTCATTCGCCGTATATGGGTTGCGGATACCGATCACCACCAATATCGCGGCGATGATCAAGATAACTGCAAGAAAGATAAGTATGCCCCACATAGCCGGCTCCTTTATACCTCGATCTTGGTGAAGCGATTCATCACCAAATACCCGACGATGATCAAGAGGACTGCAAGCCCGATTGCCACGTAACCGCATGGGAAGGGGGTATTTGCTTCTTTGTCAATGAGAATGGAAATATATTCTCGATTAATAATGTAGATTGCAAGGAAAAGAAAGATAGGAAGCAGCGAAATGAATAATCCCGAAATGCGCATTTGCGCGGTCAACACGCGAATCTCGCCTTTAATTCTAACGCGCTCGCGGATCGTATGGGAAATGGTATCAAGAATTTCTGCAAGGTTGCCGCCGACTTCTCGCTGAACTTTGATCGCAGTGACCACCAGGTCAAGGTCGTCGCTGGGGATGCGGCGCACAAGGTTATCCAGCGCTCTTTCGGTCGAGACACCCAGGGTCACTTCCTGGACGACGCGGCGAAACTCCTCGCTGATGGGAGGCGGCATTTCTTTGCCGACGGATTCCATCGCCTGCAAGGTGGAATAGCCGGCCCGCAATCCATTGACCATAAGGCTGAGCATATCGCCAAGTTGGTCATTAAATCGGATCAGGCGTCGATTTTTTTGAGAGCGAATATACAGCCCTGGCAGAAAAAGCCCCAAGACGGCTCCAGCTGCTCCAAGTAGAAGAGATCTGGATCCGATCAAATATCCAAAAATCGCAGCGAGGATTACGGAAGCGACTAGGATAAGAATGTACTCGCCGGGCTTTAATTTGATATCTGCCTGTATAAGGTCCTTCTTGATGCGGCCTGACCAGGTCGTTTTTTCAACCCGTTTCGACAACCAATCGGTTACCACCGTACGCGAGCGGTCTTTTACTTCTTCGATTTCTCCGCCGGCTTCAACAAAGGCATCAAGGCGGGCTTCATCAGCAGAGCGCTGGCTGGAAATCGTGAGGAAAATTCCAACACCAATGAGGATGGCAACCAAAAAGCCGCTGGCGTAGAGAAGGATCACCGGATTCATGAGTTAGCCTTTATCTCCGGGTTCCTATCCCAAATACAGAGGGCGGCAGATGAATACCGGATGCTTCAATTTTCTCGATGAATTTCGGCCGCAGGCCGGTTGGGCGCATCCGCCCGACAACACGGTGATTTTCGTATCCAAGCTGTTCGAATAGGAAGATATCGGTCATGGTGATCACATCGCCTTCCATTCCGGATACCTCCGTAATATTGACAACTTTACGGGAACCATCGCGCAACCGTTCCTGGTGGACTACCAGGTCGATGGCAGAACTGACCTGTTCACGGATCGCGCGAACCGGCAATTCCATGCCTGCCATCATGGTCATGGTCTCTAGCCTCGCCAGGGTATCGCGCGGGGTATTGGAGTGGCAGGTGGTCATTGAACCATCGTGACCTGTGTTCATAGCCTGAAGCATATCCAGGGCGGCCTCATCGCGAATTTCTCCCACGATTATGCGGTCAGGCCGCATACGCAGCGCGTTGATCACCAGGTTGCGGATGGTGATTTCGCCTCTTCCCTCAATGTTCGGCGGCCTGGATTCGAGCGTGACGACGTGTTCCTGTCGAAGTTGGAGTTCTGCCGCATTTTCGATCGTGATAATGCGCTCATCAGGAGGAATGAATCCCGACAGGACATTGAGCAGGGTGGTTTTTCCGGAACCTGTGCCTCCAGAAATAACAATATTGATCCTGGCTTTAACGCAGGCATCGAGAAACTGGATCGCTTCTGGAGTGATGGATCCCAGTTCCACCAATTGGTCAAGTGTAAATGGGTTTCTTGCAAATTTACGAATTGTGAGAACAGGACCTACCAAGGAGATGGGAGGGATGATGGCGTTGACGCGAGAACCATCCGGCAGACGGGCATCTACATACGGGCTGGATTCATCCACGCGCCTGCCAAGAGGGGAGACGATCCGTTCAATGATACGCTGAACGTGTTCGTTGTTTTCAAAAGTGATCGGAAGGCGTTCGATCTTGCCTCGACGCTCGACATAGATATTTTCGGCGCCATTCACCATAATTTCTGTGATGGTGTCGTCTTCTAGCAGAGGTTGCAGCGGACCAAAACCAAGGATTTCAGCGCTGATCTGTTCGAACAATCGTCCTTTTTCCGCCCTGGAGAGAACAAAATTTTCCTCCACCAGGATCTGGTCAAACAGCTCCTGGATCGTCCTGCGTACATCATTCGCCTTGGTAACATCTACGCTTGGATCCAATTCTGCCAGAAGTTTATTCTGGACCCGTGTTTTCAGATCGCCATAAGTGTCATGTCCATTTTGCGCGGGTGTTGAAACAAGCCGGCGAGTCTGCAGAGGAGAAGTGCCGGGCGAACCTGGTAACCCATTCGAATTTGGCGAAGATTGATTTTCAGAAGATTGTATACGTCGCAGGATGGACATGAATCAAACTCCTATAACAAAGAAGCGGGTTCTTCAGCTTCTGCTGCGAATCTGGATTTGATAAGCTCGGCCAGGTCAAAAATCGCTTTGGCTGACGGCAGGCTCTTATTTTCCGGTGCAAAGGGGATGCCGCGGTTAACTGAATTACTGATGACGCGTTCTTCAAATGGAACTGTTGCCACCACGGGTTGTTTGAGCGTGGTGCCAACGCGTTCAGGTGAGATGGCGACCCGTTTATCGTAGCGATTCATGACGAATAAGATCCTGGCGCGGCTGATCCCGCTCGCATCGGCAACAGACAGAAATTGATTCGCGTTCTTGATCGCAGGGATATCCTGCGTGGTAACAAGGATGATCAGGTCAGAGATATCCAGGCTGGTTTGCACGACTTCTGTCAGGTAAGGGGTGGTATCAACGAGGATGTAATCGTACATCTGCTGCATGTAGGTGAGGATCTTGGAGACTGCCTGACCTTTACCCATATCCTCAAGATCAGGTTCTTTTGGAGATGTCATCAGGTGGATGCCGCTGGATTTATGAACTACCATTACATTTTCGATGATGTCCGGGTCGAGATCATCAGCGCGGTCAAGCAGTTCTCGGAAGGTATTTTTCGCATGCTCATTCATGAAGACCGCTACATCACCAAATAGGAAGTTCGCATCGACAATCGCGACCCTGTTTTGGGGTGTCTTTAATAATGTCGCCAGGTTGGTTGTCAGCATGGTGCAGCCAACCCCGCCTTTGGGGCTGTATACCGCGATGATCTTGCCTGTCGGCCGGGTGGAAATGACCATTCCCGATGGAAGGGGCGCTGTGGAACCTGTAGGGATATATTGAACGGCTAAGCGGGTTTTTTCCTCGCGGGCGAACTCACCCCCCCGCTTCACAGCGTTGATCAATTCCTCGATCTGCGGAGGCTTGGAGAGAAAATCCCGAGCGCCTGCCAGCATTGCCTGGCGCATGTAATTGGCATCATTCTGAACCGAGAGGATGATCACCTGAGCAAAGGGTACTTTCTTCCGGATGGCGTCAGTGGCTGCGATCCCGTCCATGTCCGGCATGTTGATGTCCATGACGATCACATCCGGTTTGACACGCTGGGCAAGGTCGATTGCTTCAACACCTGTACGCGCGCTCCCGGCAACTTCAATCGAGGCATCAAACTGAAGCATCCGCAGGATCATCTCGCGGGATTCTTCGGTGTCGTCAACTATGATTACAGATGTCTTCTCCTGGTTGATCATCGTTTCTCCGGACTCGGGTTTTTGAGCTCCGTGTTACTTATCAGGGCTCAGTGATGATGTACTCCTCGAATGTTGGGTAGACCAAACTGTCAACCCTGGGTTCAACACTGTAGGGCAATTTGACAGGCGCGGGTACATTTTTCTGGTCCATAATATATTGTAGTGTGACAGGATCGGTCGAGAACGGATCCCCTTGAAGGGCGCTCTTTAACGCGAGCGATAATTTCGCACCAGACAGGGCAAGATAATTGAGAACAACCGTATCCTGGGGTGAGACCACGATCGTGACTGACCCCGGATTAATAAACCCATTGGTCGGAACAGCTTCAGTGGCGACAACCTCGGTTGGTGTCGCCTGTACAGCGGACTCGGAAGAACCCAACGGGAACATACCAACCTGTAGTACGGTCGCGTCCTGGATAATGGTCTGGCAAACAAGCCTGGG
>CAYYBP010000108.1:4980-7410 GCA_964470275.1 uncultured Anaerolinea sp.
TGCTTGGGATAGCGGATGGTCGTGAGCACATCGCGGGTAATGACCTGGCCGCGCGGTATGTACTGGGATGCCACGACAATATCCACCAACTCATACGAGAGCGTGGGGGTCGGCTCCTGCCTGCCCAGGGTATTCCCGCCCTGTCTCGAGAGCAGCAGGTAAGCAAGTATCGCTGCGGCGATGACGATGAGCAGGATATAGATGATAATTCTTCCAGTTCGTTTTTTCATAGCGGCCATCAGACCCTCCTGGATTAGGACATTATAAGGAAATCAAACTTTATTATACGGCAAATGCCGGGAAATGCTGAGCAAGGAGACGTTTGACGGGATAAGAACACTTTACAAATAAGAAAGGCTCTGATCTCAGAGCCTTTCTTATTCTGGTCAATTGTTAAGTTTTAGCCTCCGCCGGCTGTAGTGAGAGCGGTATTGATCCTGCTGAACACTCCACCGATCTGCGGTCCAAGCAGAGTGAGGGCAGCAATGACAACGATGGCGATCAGTACAATAATTAATGCGTATTCAACTAAACCTTGACCTTTTTCCTGCGCTGCGAATAACATGTGATTTTCTCCTTTCTTGAGAGTGTGATAAACCTATTATAGATAACTCTCTTAGAAAATCAAGCATTTTACATTACAACAAGTTAACAAGATAAAAAGCGGGGAAATCTTTTTCCCAATTATGTAAACTCACCGATCCTTTGGTTAATACCACTAAAAATCCCCCCCAATTGCGGGCCAAAAACCGTCAATGCGATGATGACCACGAGGGCGATCAACACAATGATCAACGCATACTCAACCAGACCCTGACCTTTTTCATTGATAATCATGATAAATACCTTCCTTCAAATAAAATTAGTATAGCAAGAAATATGCGGATTTCAAATGTTAAATACCTTACAGCCTTGATTCCTTTTCGGATTATTCTCGTATAATATGATAAGAAAGAAAACATGTATTTGACTTTTTCAATGGAGGAATCTGATGAGTGATTTATTTGAACGCGTTGTGTCGCAACAGGATGCGCTGAAGAAACTGATCGCCAAGCTGCCTGGTTTCAAGGGATATTATGCCAGGGCAGACCGGCGCTCGGCGGACAAGCTGCTGCGCGAAACCATTGCTGATAAGTTTCAAGCGCTGTGGCAACGGCTCTCCAGCGTGCAGCGCGACCTGGTCTCGACCGGGCACCTGGATGTGCTGGATGACATAGAGGTCGGAGCGATCAGACTGCGGCAATTCATTGACCGGGTGAAAACAGCGGCATACGGCTATTCCGGTTTCTTCGACGCGGTAAAGGTAAACGAAGCCGAATTGGAAAAGGTCTATCAGTACGACCTTACCATGCTCGAGTTGGCAGATGAGGTGGCCGGAGCGATCGACAACCTGGAAGCATCGATCGGAACAGACGGCTTCCCAGCTTCAATCCGCAATGTCAACCAGAAAGCGCAGGATTGCCTGGATGCCTTCAATCAGCGCTCGGAATTGTTCAAATTTGGGCAGTAATTAATTCAGTCAATTAGAAAAAGGGAGTAAAAATGGCCAGAATCTTTGATGTTGTTGAATATCCAACCGAGATGACTGATGAATTGGTGCACCGGTTTCCGGAAACCGGCGTCGCCGACCTGCGCATCGGTTCACAGATAATTGTGCGCGAATCACAGCGCGTAGTATTCATGCGCGATGGGCACGCGCTTGATACTTTTGGTCCGGGAAGGCACACGATCGTCACAGCGAACATCCCATTGCTGATCGACCTGGTCGGCAAAGCCTTCAATGACCGAACGCCATTCACCGCTGAAGTTTATTTTGTTTCGATGCGCGAATTTGTCGACCGCAAGTGGGGAACCCCGCAGCCGATCCTGGTGCGCAACCAGGGGGTGGGGCTGGGTATCGCGCTCCTGCAGGGGTTTGGCACTTACAGCTTCCAGGTGGCCGACCCGCAGCAGTTTGTCACCCAGGTGGTCGGCGCGCAGGGTACTTACCGTATGGTGGATATCGAGAATCGCCTCCGGACGATGCTCCTGTCCAAGATCCAGGATTTGCTCGGCGAGACTGGCGGAAGCAAGAATGTACTTGAAATGATCGGCCAAACCGAAGAACTCGGCACCGGCGTGCGCGTAAAAGCACAGGAAGATTTCGCGGCGCTTGGCCTGATGCTCAAGACATTCTATATCGGGAGCCTCAAACCATCCGACAAGTCAGCCGAAGAACTACGGGCGATGGGGATGCTAGATATGACAACCTATGCTCAGCTGCAGGCTTCAGACGCGATGAGAGAAGCCGCGCGCAACGAAGGCGGCGGTGCTGGATTGACTGCCGGGATCGGCGCTGGACTTGGAATTGGCAATGTGCTCAGCGAGTCATTGAAGGGCATCGGGTCGGCAGGCTCAGCGGCTGGTGCAGCAGCCGGGCAGGCGTCCACC
>CAYYBP010000109.1:0-7381 GCA_964470275.1 uncultured Anaerolinea sp.
AGAACGAGAACGGGCGCCAGGAAAAAGCGCGGGGCGAGGAGCGGGCCGCTTCTTTCCGGCAGGCCAGCGACACGCTCAGCCGGTTTTGTCAACCCGACACTGCGCCGGTTGTGATCCCGACAGGCACGGGGCCCCGGCCTTGACTCGCACGAATCCTCTCGCAGACCGGCAAGCATAACTCACCCTCCATGCAGACGCCCCTCCAGCATTCTCGGTCCCGCCACTGGCGGATCGGCCTCACCCTCATCCTGGCGCCCCTGGTCTGCGCCAAGGGTCACGCCGCCACGGATTCGTTTAGCACCCTCTTTCCTGGCTTCGTCAAGGCCTGCGCCACACTCCACGACATGCTGGTGCCTTTCGCCCTCGTGGTCATGGTTCTTTCGTTCGCGTTCCAGTTTTGGAACCAGCAAGCGCACTTCCTCGCCATCGTCAGCCACCTGACGAAGCTCTTCTTCATCGTCCTTCTCATCAATCACAGCGGGACACTGATCAACGATGCGCAAGCCCTTCTCCAGGAGTTTCTTGATCATAACATCCCTGCGCGTGCTGAGAATATCTCCGAACTCTATCGGAATAAACTGGCCGAGGCCCAGCTAGCCTCCGAGCAGGAAGACAAGGGCTTCTTCGACCGGGTTCTGGATCTGGACGCCAGCTTGTTTGAATCGCTCGTCGCCGCGGTGCTCACGCTTATCTCGTGGGCTGGTTTGGTCGTCATCTGGGCGGTGTATTTGCTCCAAAAAATCGCCTTATGCATGTGCTGGGCAATTTCCCCATTAATCTTCGGGCTTTTTTCAGTGCCTCCAGTTGCCGGGATCGCTCTGCGTCATCTCCTGAGAATCATTGGCATCCTGTTGTGGCCCATAGGATTAGCACTCTCAGCAACCATCTCAGAAGGCCTGATCGATGGGATGGTGAAAGACTCCTTCCTCAAGGATATGGGCCTTTTGGGTGCCGTCGGCTACGGGTTCAACAACATTCTCGCCCTCGCAGTCCTCTCCCTCTGGATCATAGGCAGTTCGCTCGTTTTCCCGCTTGTGATGTCCAGGATCATCGGTTCGGGTGCTGGAGCGGCCACTGTGTTAACGCGCACGGGCGACCTGACCGTGAATCTCGGAGCACCGACCCTCACCGGCCTCGCCATGGCGGCTTGGGCTTACGTCCGCAGCCGGTTTCGCCGCGGTGACTCCTCCGCACCCTCAACCCCCACAGCCGAGTCGCCCCCCCCGACCCCTGTGCCCGCCATGCCACCGGACACCTCCGAGCCGCCGCCGACGGCCTTGGTGAGGGAGTTCGCTCCCGAATCCACCCCCGACGATTCCACCGGTGATCCGCGCTCAGACGAGGTGAACGAACGACTAAACGACCAATCGCCACCGCATGAAGAACAAAACTGATGCTAGCGCCCAGGCGCTGCTCCCACTCGACAAGGTCTTCGCACCGGAGCCGGCATGCACGACTCCAGGCCATTTCCTCGCGAACAAGGATCGTCAGGCCCGCTGGTGCGTGGCAGCCCTGCTCGTCAGCGGGACAACCAACCTGTTGGCTCTGGCACTGCTTTTCCAGACCTTCGCCCGGCCTCCTTGGTTTTGCACCCTGGACCTCGGCGGCAATCCCTACGTAAGTGAGGGGAAACGCTTCGCTCAGGCACGCTCCCTCCATGTCCAGCAAGCCCTCGATGCCGTTACCGTCCTGCTCTACCGCACCCAGAGTGACTTCGACTTCCCCGAGCGGCTCCCGGAGCTCTTCGCCGCCCCCGCTCTCCAGGCTGCCAACAAGTTGAAGGCGGATGAGGCCCCCGAGTTCCAGGACAAGGCCTTGTCACAGAAAGCCCACATTGCTCGCGTCGAGGCGCTCGAGACCCGCCCGGATCTCGTGCGGGTCATGGTCTCGGGCAAACTCGCCCGTTACGGTCTGTTTCATCAGCAACCGTTCAACGAGGTTATCCCTTTCCGGCTAGCGCTCACCTTGCGCTTAAACCCGGATCTGCTGGGCCGCGGACGGTTCCCGACGCTCGTTGAGGAATTCCAGCTCAAATATGAGAAAGCCGAGTAGCGCATTGCTTCTCTGCAGCCTCTCGACCGCTGTGCTTCTTGCGCACGCGGACCGGGAGGTAGTTCGTCTTACGCTCGACAGCAACGCCGTGCATCGCATCGCGATCGCGGTGGATCGAGTGACGACGTTGGTATTCCCATCCGACATCGCCGCGCTCGAGGCCGCGTTCATCAGCCAACAGCCGGACCTGACGACCCGTTTCGCCCTCTCGTTCCAGCCGGGCGCGCGCTACTTCTCGGTTCGTGCGCTTGGCTCCAACGCCTCGGCCAACCTCAACATCATCCTTGGCCGCGAAATCTACGCCATCGAGTTGTTCGAATCCACGCAGCCCGTGTATGTCGTCGAATTCGTCAAGCCGCCCCTGTCTCGACCAGCCACTTCACTGGCTGATCCGCGCGCAGCCTCTTCCGACGCACCTGCTCCTCGCCAGCCACTGAGCGGTGCTGCTGACCTCTTCACGCGCCCCGGTTCCCTCTCACAGACCAATGCCGCAGGGCTGGCCCCGACCGATGGCCCGCCGATGGCTGCTCCCACGGGCCGTCAGACGCGCCACACGACAGTCAGCCCTGTGCCGCGCCTCTCGGCCGCTCCTCCCTCGAAGCCTCGGGGGCGTCAGACCTACCAAACGCCTTCCTCACGGCCTCCTGCCCCTTCGACGCCGTCGAACGCATCACCTCCATCGGTTCCCAAACCGAGTTCCCAGACAGTTGGTGCGCCCCTTCCAGCCTCCTCGACAGCAGCACCTGCACCGCAACCCTCTGCCGTTCGGCCAACCGTGACAGGAATCAACACGTCCTCGACCACCCACTATCAACCCGCCAGCTACCGTCTGGACCACACCAGTTCGTATCCCGCCTACCGATCATACACCTACAGTTACCTCTGCCGCGATAACCGATGGTCGTATCGACGTCCTGCCGCCGGCAACCATCTCGGCATCTCCGTCTCGATTGGCTCCTGCCCCCCGACGACCTTCCGGCGCGTACCTTTCCCATGAACGTCTCCTCCCTTATTGAATTCCTCCGCGCACGACCCATCGTCGCGGTCAGTCTCGCGCTCACCTCTCTGGCAATCGGCTTTGCCCACTCCTGCCGCTCCCTCGGCAACCGACCCAGAATCGAGCTCCTCAGGAACTTTGAAACGACCACGGTGACCCGACCCACACCCGAGGTGCTTCCCATTGGTGCCAAGGCCCCTGCAGTTCTTCCCGCTACCAACCGACCGCCGACCGTCGTGATCCTCGCCTCGAACGTGCCAAGCGGCCTCCTGAGCATTCGCGTCCCACCCGATCCCAATGCGCCCCCTACGGGTCCCTACGCACCCAGCTATCGTCTCATCGAGTGCATTCTGTTCAACGCCGTGGACACCATCGGCTCGGACAGCCCCATCATCGCTCTGGTCGTCTCCCCCTGCTACCACGAAGGCAACCTTATCGTTCCGGTAGGCACTGAGGTTCATGGTCGCGCCCAATCCGAGCGGGGTCGCGACCGTATCATGTCTCAAAGTCGTTTTGTCCTGGTCTGGCAGGACGGCCGTGAACTGGCCGTCACCGCTCGCGTACTCGACCGCCACACGGACTCAGACGGCAAAGGCTGGGCGCTTGACGATGGCCGCCTCGGACTCCAGGGCCAGATCATCCGCAGCCAATCACTCGATGAGATCAAGCTCTTTCTCTCAACGGCCTTGTCGGGGGTTGCGCAAGCCTTGCAGCGGCAAACGACCACGTTCTTGGGCATCCAGACCGTTCCCGCCACCGCCAGGAATGTCGCTGCCAACGCCACCAGCCAGGTCCTGAATAGCTACGCGCAGCACGTCCTGGAAGTCATCAAGCGGGACGGCCTCTTCGTTTTCGTCCCCGGCGGAAAACGCTTCTACCTCTATGTCGAGGAGCCTCTCGAACTGGCCAAGGCCCAGATCGCCGGAAGCCGGATGCGCGCACAGAACACCGCCGAACCCCCGCAAAGCGCCGCCGCCGCCGCCACCGATCTGGGCGCGACCGGCATCACCATGCCGCGCACTCCAAACCCGACGCTGGGGACCCTCCCGATCTCGCCACGGTAAACACTCAACCTCAACAACGGAGCATTCACATGAACCCGAACCCCAAGCCCGTCCACGAACTGCGCCTGGGCCATATCAAAGCCCCCATCTGGCTCAACGAGACCCCCAACGGTCCCCGCTACAATACAACCTTCACTCGCCTCTATTTCGACAAGGGGCAGTGGCACCGGACCGACAGCTTCGGTCGTGACGATCTCCTGCTGCTGGCCAAGGTTGCTGACCTCGCTCACTCCTGGATTTGCCAGCAGACCTTTGAACGCAACCTCGAACGCGAGCCCGTCGCTTCCGCGCCTGCGAGCTGACCCTCGCCGATGAGCCCCCAGCAACGAGAATTCATGGACCTCCGCCACCGGCCGGCCCGGCTCACAGCCGAACAGGCCGCCTGGCTCCTGGGGTTCAATGTCCACGACATCGCGCCCCTGCTGGCCGCTGGCCTCCTCCGCGCCCTGGGCCGGCCGGGACCCAATGGGCCCAAGTACTTCGCCACCGCCGAACTGGAGGCCAAGATGCAAGACAGTAAGTGGCTCGCCAAAGCCACCGACGCGATCCAAGAGCACTGGCGTTCCCAGAATGCGCGTCGACCTCGCCCGCGAACGCTCTCGTCTCGCCAGGATGCGTATCAGTACTCGCCGGCCAAATGAACATTGTGCCCCAGGAGAAGCGTTCCTGCGCCAACACCCTGGCCTAATACCCCAACTGCCAATCCCATCCACCTCCAGGCCTCGACGCCCATGAAACCCGAGACGCTATCCATCATCGAGCCACAACCCGGACAAGTCGTGTCGGGATTCGTTGTCAGCCATTGGCAAAGCCCGACGGGCGAGCCTTGCCTGGTTGTGGCGGCGGCGGGACGCTGCGCCGCCTATCGCGTCGATCCCGCAGTCCGGCTCGAACCGGGCGCGGTTGTCGAATTGCGCACGGTTCTCCTGGAGAAACAGGATGCGCCCGCTTGGGAGGTCTACCTGCGCCACACTCCGCTCGGAATCCAACCGCTCCCTGGCCAGCACTGCACGCCCAGGACCGCCCCCGCCGAGCAGTGGCTCCAGGAAATCCAGACCCGGTTCCTCCCCGACCTGCGCGCGCGGGTCGAGCGCACCCGCGCCGAACGACTCGCTCAAGAGGAGGCCCGCCGCACCGTCAACAGAGACGGCCATCCTGAACTGCTCTATGTGGCTGCTCTGACCACGGCCCGGAGCGAGGTCCTTGGTCCACACTACGCCAGCGTCTGCCGCGCCGCGGCGGCGGCAGATCACCGCTGCGCCAAGGCGGCGGCGGCCCTCCGACGCCACCGGGCCGTTGGTGAGCGCCATCCCCACTCCTCGATCGCACCTTGGCACTGGGTCCCTCGATGGAGCAAACGTCGTCGCCTGCAGCGTCACCTGAAGCGAGCCCAATGCTGGAAGGATCGGATGCAGACACAGCAACGCCGCCTCGAACGAGCCGCTAACGTTCCCGAGAAGATCGCGCGCATCGACCAGCGCGTGAACGAATTGCTTAAGGCCGACGACGCATACCGCCACCGCTCGGCTCTGGCCGAGGTCGAGGAACAGCGGGCGTCCACCAAGCTCAGCGAGGCGCAAGAACTCATTGGCTACCTCGAACGACGGGTCGGCACCTCTGTCACTTTGCTGGAGACGACAGTCAAAGGGCGCAGGGATTGGCTGCCAACAATTCCCGGCGACGGCAAGGTGCGCGTCATCCGACCCACACAAGCGACCGCGGTCGCTTCCTCGATGCTGGCCGGCCCACAGCCAAGCAACGGGACGGCAGCCTCCAGCCGTCAACCTCAGCCAGGTGTCGAAGCCTCTGCCGAGCACCGCACCGGCTCCGCACCATCAGTTTCGACCCCGCAACGCAAATTCAACGGCGTCCGCATGAGAGCCTGACCGGCATCCCCTCGATGGCGCCCCCCAACATGAAAGAAACGTGCGACGGAATCCGCCTCCACCGCGCATATAGCCTTGTGATGAGCGCTCACACGTCAGACCGCCGGTCACCACGACGCCGTCGACCACAGGCCGAACCGCCGCGCCGTTGTTCGGACCGCAGAGCCGCGGCCTTTCGAAACGGCTCCCCAGCGCCCACGTGTGGCGAGCCTTGGAAGAGCAGACCACCCGAACCTCTGAAACCACCTCGGCCATCCGCATCTTGACAACAAACCATCTGCAATTCGGCGACCTGCCGCAAACCATACCATGGAGAACTGATTATGGGAGTAGCCTTCTATTGGAATAGTCACTACGGCGACACTGAAACGGAGGAAGCGTTGCGCCAGGACCCCGAAGAAACGCAGCCGCTCTGGGGCTTGGCCTGCGACCGAACCGGCTGTGTGTTCTCCGACTTCGGCGAACCGCTCTCGTCCAACATCGATCGCATCTACGACTCGCTGCTGTGGGGGATGGTCGCGCGGGCCTGGCGATTCCCCAAGTTTTACGGCGAGTTCGCCGGTGAGGAATTCTCCTGCCCAACGCTCGTCATGCGGCGACGGTTGGCGCAATTGGCCCAGACAGACCGCTTCGGCGCTATTGAGCAGGCCGTGTTCGACTTTGCCACCGACCCTGCGCGAAGCAACGACTATGACCTGCTCAATGGGCTGGACGACAGGCATTTGAACTCCCTCGTTGAATCTCCCACCTTCGAGGATCACGCTGCCTACGACTACCACCGCTTCACCGCCTTGGCCCAGGTGCTTCGCCGTAAGGAACTGCGGCCCACCATTCGCCTCGTCGAAGATGTCGTTAGCCCGCAGTTCTGGCTGGAAGTCAGAAAGCGGATGTTGGCGGCCGAGGGGGTGCGACCGACCAAGCACAGCGACGGCCATTACGTGGTGACCGGTTCCGGAGGTCACGAGTACCGTATCAGCCTCAAAACCCTCTCGTGCACCTGCGATGATTTTCAGTGGAAGGGGCGCCGCTACGGTTTCCACTGCAAACACCTGATCGCTTGCCTGCGCGATGCGGGTTTGTGGGCGGCGTGGGAAGCTGATCTCCCGTCGGCACCGGCTGGCAAGGGACTCACAGACACTCAATCAGCCTCGACGGTCACCATCCCAAGCCGATCCGCCGAGATCCCATCCGTGCACGGCAGCCCGCGCGGTAACGGCAGCCATTGCCCGCAAGAAAACCCACCACCGCTTGCTCAACACCAACCCGTGTTGCGGCCCGAAGTGCTGGCCGCGCTGAACTCGCTCAAATCCCGCTCCGAAATCGTCGAGGCGTGGGATTACCTGCGCCGCAAAGCCAAGCAGTTGTCCGGGCAACAGGTGTAC
>CAYYBP010000110.1:0-7327 GCA_964470275.1 uncultured Anaerolinea sp.
GTGATCCGCGGGTTCCTGCAGGGCACCGGCTGTGAGATCACCGAGATCCGCGGCGAGATGAACCCGGGGTTCGGCGGGGTTCACCCGGAACCCATCGGTCACAACCTCGGCGCGCTGGCGGGAGCGATCGGCGCGGGCATGGGCAGTTTCGGCATCGCCACCGACGGCGACGCCGACCGCATCGGCGCCATGGATGAGCGCAGCAATTTCGTCGATCCTCACAAGATCATGTCGCTGGCGTTGCGCTACCTGGTGGAAAAACGCGGTCTGACAGGCTCTGTTGTGCGCACGGTTTCAACCACACGCATGATCGACCGCCTGGCGAAGAAATACGGCCTCACCGTGCGTGAGACCCCGGTTGGATTCAATTACATTGCCGATTACATGATGAAGGAACAGGTGCTCATCGGCGGTGAGGAATCCGGCGGGATCGGATTCTCCGGGCATATCCCCGAGGGTGACGGCGTGCTGATGGGGCTGCTCATCATCGAGATGGTCGCGGCCGCCGGGACCACGCTTTACGAGATGGTGGAAGACCTGCAAAGGGAGGTTGGACCCGCCCTTTACGAACGCATCGACCTGCGCCTCAAATACCCGGTCGCCAAGGAAAAGATGGTGCAAATGCTGGTCAATAATCCGCCCGCCAGCATTGGCGGAGAATCGCTATTGGAAGTCAGCACGCTGGACGGGGTGAAATACATCTTCAGCGATGATTCCTGGTTGCTCATCCGTCCCTCAGGCACCGAGCCCGTGCTGCGGGTTTACGCTGAAGGCCGCTCAACTGAAATGGTTAAGGAATTGCTCAAATTCGGCCGGTCGATCGCGGATAGCATCGCGTAGCTTTTAGTGAATAGAAAAAGTCCGGGGCGTTGAACTCACCCCGGACTTTTGGTTTAAAGGATCACCTGGAGGACAGGCGCAGCCTGCGGCTGAGAATGATCATTAGGATCAGAAGGACCGCGACCCCTACCAGCAACGGCAGACGCAGGTTATCTCCCACACCCGTGTCAGGGAGTTCGGTTGGCAGCACCTCGGTGCCGGTTGCTTCCACCACCACGGCTTCAGATCGCGGAGTTTCCACCGTCGCGGTTCCGTCCACCGGGAGCGGAGTCTCACTGGCCACATCCAGCCCGCTCACCTGTGTTGCCTGGGCGGGTTCCTCGCTGGCGGTTGCCGGCGACGCGGTCTGGTTCACCGCAACTTCCGTGGTTGTTAGAGATTGTTCAGTGGCAGGCGGCTCAGCGGTTTGTGCCACCTCACCAGAACTGGTCGGTTGCTGCGTTTCCGGGACACTAGTGACAACTGCAGGTTCGGACGTCTCCACGCCGGGCTGGAGCGCCATTTGTGTTTGCAGGGCGGACACGGTGGCAAGCTCATCAGCAGATAACCCCGGGGTCTCGAGGGGTGCTCCGGTGGCTTCCACAGTGGCATCGACTTCTGGGAACGCCAGCTCATCTGTACCCATCCCAGCCGCCATGGCTGTGGCGGTGTTGATCGCATTGAGATACGCCGCCTGGTTCAGCCTTTCGGTGCGCCGGGCTTCAAGAAAACGCGGGGCAAAGATCACCAGGGCTGCCAGCGCGAGCAGTAGCACAACACCAAGTAGAATTATCAGTATGCGGAGGGGGTGATTTTTCGGTTTCCTGGACGGATTGGGGGGATAATCTTCCGGCAGGTAATCATCATCCTCCGGCTCTTCATTTGGTATTTCGTCGCGGTTAAATAATGCCATCCTCATCCTCCTTCACCTGGCACCATCCTGGTCACATCGCCAGTTTGAATGATATCCAGGTTTGCCAGGGGAATCACCTCCCCGATTTTCTCATCGACGCTGACATTCGCAGCCGATACCCGCAACCCGCTGGCAAGCAGCGAAAGCCCGGGTATGATCCGGTCGATCACTCCGATTTTACCGCAAAAGGGTCCGGAATTAACGCGTACTGTCTGCCCGGGTGCAAAATCGTCCGGGTCAACAGCCGCTTCCCCCTCCCGGCCGAGGGCGATATACGCCTCAGGTCTGTCACCGGATAACCTGTCCCACCGGATGCAGTTCAACGAAATCTCAGACCCGCTGAATTCAAACAGGGTCGTTTTTGAAATCTCGTCCAACCCGAATAAGCCAAACCCGCCGAGCACAAGCACGGGATACGGCTGGGCAAGCGCCTGTGGAATCAATCTCGCCGGCAGTGAACCCAGTATTAACCCGGCGATGCCGTCCGCTGCCGCGGTGTTCAACACGTCCGCGGAATCACACCATCCCGCCAGGACGACTGCTCCGCGCGAATTAAATCCAAGCGTGGCTGGTCCGAGCCGGTCCGCCAGGCTGGCGGGGTCGGCGTTCAGCATCCCGCAGCCAGTCTGCCCATTCCCCCATACCCCCTGTACCAGGGCGCCATGGAAATCAATCATTATTCCGCGGTCGGCGATGATCTCGCTGACCCTGCCGGAAAGGCCGGCTTTTACGGTCAACCGCTGGCTTTCCGCCTCGATCAACACTTTTCCACCCTTGGTGGAGAGGATGGTTCCCGGACCCGGTGTTCTGACAACCCGCGAAAACATCCCCCCGGTTTCGGCGATGATATCCTGGTGCTCCAACCGGTGCCCTGGTTTATACGGAACGAGTTTTTCAGCAGCAGCGGGCGAAGCCGCTCCCAGTGAGCGGTACACATCCACCATGTAGTGTTTAAGAGACACCGACGCCTGCGCAACTGTGTCCGGCGGGTGAACGATCTGCCCGGGCCGCACCATGACCTCGCCGGGCACTGGCAGCATCCTGGAACGGCGGATGAAGGTTGACGGGAGGATCCAGGTTGTCAAGGCAGTCATCGGTGCTCCCCTTGAAATGGAAAAGTCGATATACTCATGAACTACCCCCCAGCATGTAATCCCAATCCAATAACTGGTCGCGCCTTCGCGAGGGGTCATCCGGCAGCTGCAATGGTCGGCCGCGTGCGTCAAATATCACCCCGCACACCCCGCCATGAACTTTTATGGGCACATCCCCGGTACTCTCAGCCTCGATCATCACGGGCTTCAGCGGCTTCAATACGAGTTCGGCGGTCGCGCCAGGCTCCAGCGGCAGCGCCAAGATCGATCCCTGCTTGACTTCTGCCTCCATGGATTTACCGGCCGAATCCCTCATCCGAATACTCAGCACAGGGATCCCGCGCCTGGAGCGGCTGACAACATTGACGACAGTGGCGAGATTCGTAAAAGCGGAGGATTCCAGCACCTGCACCGCCAAGATCGGCGAGATCTCGGCTGCCGCGCCGAGGGTCGGCAGGATCCCGTGCTTATCTAGGATGAACGGGCAAATGCCCAACGGCTGAATACCATCCAATATGACGCGCAGCGATTGCCACGGGGTCGCGGTGCGGGTCAATCCTGTTCCGCTGAGTAGGATGGGTTCGAAGCGGGGCTGCGTCACAACTCCGCTGGCGATCAAGTCCCGCAGCATCAGGCGCAGCACCTGTCTCGCGGCCGCCAGCTCGATCGCAAGTTCAGCCGGCGTTGAGGATATCGAAGAGGGAAACAGGGTGCGCTGCCACAGGAAATCCTGCACGTCGTCATCGGACGTCTCGTCACACAGCCACCTGCTCACCTCGTGGATCGGGCAATCGCGCAGGAGTTGCTCAAGCCCGCTGCCAAGCCCGTAATGAAAGGTTTTCAGACGAGCGTGCCTTCGATTGGCGTAAACCGCGGAAGAGGACGATCCGCCCATGTCCAGCCCCAGTACCCCCTTGGCGGGGTCATACTGGTGGGCAAGAAAACGGATCACCTGGTAGAACGCCTGGTTCGAGAGCCGCGGGGGGACGCTGGCAAGCGCGCCAATTTTCTTAAGCCCGCCAATTCTCTCAGATTGAATTTCCGTGACAAGGTCGCTAAGCGTGCCCATGGCCGGGTCTAATTTCTCCTCGCTGACCGTTGGACGAATATTATCGGCGATTCGCACCCGGGTGTAATGATCGAAGGACTCAGACAGCTTCTGACTGAGGGCGGTGTTGCCGCACACGAGTATCCTGGGTCGATGGATGCCAGGCAGCAGTCGCAGCGCGCCGATTACAAGTTCAGACATGCGCATCAGAGAGCTGCCCGCCCCGTTGTCCACGCCGCCGGCAAAGATCAGCAAGTCCGGTCTGGCCGCCACGATCGCATCCAGTTGGGCGTGAATCGGCCGGTGGTCATTGATACTGATGCTTTCAACAACCCTGCCGTAAATGGTGTCCGCCAGCTTGCCGGCAGATTCGAGTGAAATATCGTCCAATAATCCGCAGGTAACGATGTTTATCGACGGACCGCACGAAGTTGTGATGACCAGGTTATCGACCCCCTGGCCTTCTGATGCTGTGGAGATGAGAAGCTCGCCTGCGCGGTTGAACAATACCCGTCCGGTGACCTCCTGAAGCCGTGAGATGGCTTTGTATGCGGCCAGTGAAGCGTCGAATTCCGGGGCGTTGTAGGAGGAAGGCGCAACGCCGGAAGCTACAAAATGATAGTAGTCTTCAACCACTTCAAAGAGAACCGCGCGAGTGTGCACGGAACCGATCTCAAGGGCGAGGACTGCAGGAGTGGGAATATTTTCAGCGGTCATCATGCGCTACCTGAACAGCGAAACAATGGTTTGAACGATGAAAGCGGATCTCTCCACCAGGGCTGAAATGGCGGCGGTCAGGACCCCGGCAAAAACCGCCCCAAGCGTGACAGCGATGAACACCTGCCCGATCGCAGCAAGGATGCGGATGACCGGATTTCTTCTGGCTTCACCCGACTTTTTCTCTTTGACGCTAAAATGAAAATACATAAGGGATGCGATGGTCCCCGCCAGGAAGAAAAGCCCCTCAGCGACCAGCAAACCGGGGTCGCGCGTAGCGTTCTCTAAACCGGTGAAAGAGGAAAGGGCTCCCTTGACCTGTCCGAACAATGTACCCAGGACCGCGCCGCCGACCGCGACAGCCGAGCCCACCCCTACCAGCAGCGCCATAGGCGTATTCCCCAGGCGTGAGAGGCGTGGCGACAATTTCATCAACAACAACCCGGAAAGCAAAAGCGGTATGACCGCCAGGAAGGTTCCCTGCGCAAGGGGAGCGATCAGGCGCCCGATGATCACCTGGTAGAGGATGACGATGAAGAAGTAACCGGCGGTGATGCCAATGAAAAGCGCGGAGACAAATCGAAAGAAAGGATTGTCGCCCAGCAGGTAGCTGAACACCAGCAAGGTCAGAATGAAGCTGACGACCGTCCAGAAGACATCACCGGTAGCAGGCATCAGCTTTTCACCCCCGGCTTTGAGGCGGGTCCCGCGCCCAGGATCAAATTCACAATACCGCCGATGAGGATCACGGCTGCTGCTAAAAGCAGCGTTAACTGGTAAGAACCATACAACTGCGCGACCGCTGCGGGTTTCTGGCTGATTTTGCTGTAGGCGAGGCTGCCGGAGATCCCCGCGATGTAACCGTCCACCTGCCCGCTGGCGTAGTATGGCTGGACGAGGGGTGCGATCTGGGCGCTGGATAGGACAATAACCGGGAGCGCCGCTTTGGTACTGGCAACCTGTTCGATCCAGGTTCGTGAGATCTCGGCGTTGTCGGTTACTAGCAGGAGAACCCCAAAGTCGTCCAACCGGGTCACAGCGCTCATCATCTCCGATTCCCATGCGGGTTTCAAGTCGGTGGTCAGCGGCAGCGACTGGCGTGGATCAGCGATGAGAGAGAGCATGCCGATGGATCCACCCGGCAGGTAACCCAGATTCACAAACGAGGTAGCAGGCGCTGTAGCCGAGATTTCCGCGACTTCCTGCTCCAAAACGGCGTAGCCTGTCGCGTTGGTGGACGCTGCCACCAGGGGAACCCCGCGTTCCAGCAGGTCCTCAAATATCGGGCGCATGACCATGCGCATCTCACCCGCCAGGCCGGGTTCAAATTGTGAGATGACGAGAGCTGGCTTGGTGCCTGGTACCGCCCGCATCACCAGGTAAGCATCCACAACCTCCGGCGCGAACAACACCGGCTGAACCCCTGATCCGTCCCGGTCGAATAAGGGCACCAGCGCTGACAAAAACAGCAACGCCATCACCAGGCCTCGCACCAGCCGGCTTCCGCCTGTCTTTTTCGTCGCAGCCGCTGACGCGGCGACCGGTGTACTGGTAGGGGCAAGCAGCCTTGAAAAAAGCTCGGCGTTGCGCGCCTGCGAGGCGGATATCCTGAGCTCCCCTGGAATAGCCGGCGTGTGTTCCTCGCTGCCCTGCCCGTCTACGGGGGATGAGTTATCGCCTCCCGTGATCGCTTCGCGGGTCGAAGGTCGATCCACGCTACCGCTTTCATGGCGGCGGCCCTTGCCGTGAATCTCGACCGGTTTGATCGCCTGCAGCCAGGCGGGCAGAAATCCAGCTTCCAGCGCCGCGCCTTCCACCGGTTTAGCCTCTTCCACCACCGCTTCGGTTTCCGGCGGCTGATCCGGCAGCGTATCCACCTCCGCCAGCCAATCCGGCAGGTCATCCACCAGGAACGCCTGGTCCTGGGCGGGTTCTTCACGAACTGCCGATTCCGCGGGGGTTTCCTCTACCCGCTGAAATTCCTCCTCCATTGGGCTTTCAGGGATTTCAGGGGAGATCTGTGCTTCTTCGGAAGATGCTGGTTCAAGATTAACAACTTTAGACTCTGTTGGAGGAGATGATTCTGAAGCGGTCTCAGTCGGCGTTACTTCAGCTTCAATAAATGGCGGGGTGCTTTCTTCTGCAATCCCCATCTCCCTGCGCTTAAGCGCACGGATGCGCTCCAGCCATTCCGGGATGACCTCCTCCGGCTGGCTCGCAGCTGCGGGGTGTTCGACCCGCGCGCCTGGAGCCACAGGAACCTCTGCGCTCCCATCCTTGGCCTCCCCAGTTTTTGGTGGTTGAGCCACCTGGGGTTTGTGCAGGAACGCCTGGCAATACCAGCAGCGCTGCGCTTCGCTGTCGTTCACCCGGTTACAGATCACGCACCTGATTTCTGCCATGTCTACCCGTTATACGGACGATCTGAGCCGGTGAGCACACGCAGCCCGGTGGCGAGGCTGCCGAGCGCAATGCCCAACAGGATCCCGCGCGCGCCGGCCACAGGCACTTGATGGAAGGCGGAGAGCAGGTTCATGAGGATGGGAATATCCATCGAACCGGCGAGCACCCCGCTGTTGAGCACAAGATAAATGATAACGCTGATAAAAAAGATGAAGCCCATCACGTTGCGATGCCGCTGTAGGATCTTAAGGCTGGCATACACCATGGTGAGTGCCAACATGGCCATCAGGCTGGATTCGATGGGCACCTGCACCGCGGTAACAATCCGTTGAA
>CAYYBP010000111.1:0-7304 GCA_964470275.1 uncultured Anaerolinea sp.
GAGCCGCTCAAGTGAGGGCGGATAATCGATCCGGGCGAGATAATCCGGTTCAGCAAATGCGATGAATTTTCCACCCGGCTTTAATGTGCGCATACATTCCCGAAGAGCCAGTATCGGGGTAGAAAGCCAGAGCAGGAAATAATGACAAAACACAAGGTCAAAAATGCAAGGCGCAAAAGGGACGTCCTGCGCATCGCTAACATAGTAAGAAATAATACGGTTATTGCGCGTAGCCAGGATAATGGATGAATAATTAAAATCAAGCCCAAACAATTGAGAGTTATATTGCTCGTGAAACCACTTGGTAATGACGCCTGTCCCGCAGCCTATTTCAAGCACCTTAGACTGGGGTGAAAGGGATACCCTGGTATCAACAAGGTGTTTACGAAGAGTCTGTGTCCAGGCTGCCTGCGTTTGGTAACGGCTATGCCAATCCATGCAGGGTCATTCGGATAAATAAAGTTTCAAGTTCGAAGAAATATTTATCCAGTCATCTGTCAGGAGGTTGCCAAGCAGTCGAACAACACCCTGGCGGGGAAGAACGTCGCCATCAGGTTCTACATACAGCCAGGAACGACCGGACCCGGTGATGGCAGCTTCATTCGCCTCGAGCTCAAGATTGACAGGATTCAACTCATTATATGGAACTGGAAGTTCTTCAACCAGCGTGATATGTGACTCGGCAAGCAACCGACTGGCGTTGACCAATTCATCACTGAGAGTGTCAAGCGGCGAACTCAACGAAACATGACTTATCCCGATTTCCGCAAGTCGCAGGATCACGCCTCGAATGGATTCCTTGTTACGGTTGGTTATCGTGATGTGAACAGTGACGTGAATATCCTCCTGGATGAGGTCTTTTATAGATTCCCAGGATTGGTCTTCTTTATCATCGAGAAGAACCATGATATGGTCTAAACCTGCCATTAACAGAGAATTCCGATACTCACTATCCGAGAGCCGCAGACCATCGGTGATCAGCCCGGTTACCTGCCCGAGATCCTGGGCATATTGAACCAGCTCAACCAGGTCAGGGCGCAAAGTGGGTTCACCGCCGGTAAAAATCACGTGGGGAATACCCCAATCCCACGCCTTTTTCAAGATCGTCTTCCATTCCTCGGTATCGAGCAGTCTTTTCACCCTATCTACTGGTGTATATAGATTTAAAGACCCTGAGAGCACCTGGTATGTGAGCGCGCAGTCCAGCCGAAGCGGCGCTGCCTTTTCCGGTTCGTGGCGGATATCTCTCTCGAGATCAAGAAAAGTCTCGGGGTCAAGGTCGGGGGTTTCAATGATCGTGTCCAAGCGGCCTTTGAATGTTTCGATGTCCTCGGCAGCAGCTTCCGAAGTCACCTGGTATCGCTTCGCCAAGGACGCTGCAATTTCCGGCAAGGGTGTGTTCTGAATGAGGTGATAAGCGATTTCAGTGGCGGTCGGATTCAAATGCAGAATTGTGGAAGCGTTCAGGATCAGGATTCCTTTCCCTTCGTCTTCAATCCTCAAATGAAGGCGATATGGTTTGCCATTGATATCGATTGTCGCCTGGTGCGCACCAGCTGAAAGCGGAACAGGAGTGAAGAAAATTTTATCGATAAAAGTTCTTAGCCAAGCTTTCATGGTTCCCTCCATAAGGACAAAAGTGGTTATACATCCTGGATAAGTGGACAGCCGCCGCCGCATTCATTGCGAATCAGGCAGCCAGCGCAACTCACAGGCAGGTTGGTCCTTTCGCGTAAAGAAACAGCGAGTTCATGGTTCCAAATGCTATCCCATGAGTCGTCCAGAATACTCCCGAGCGGCTGGTAGTATGACTGACACGGCAGCACAGCCCCGTCCGGTTCGATGCACATGTTGTAAAGCGCAGCGGTGCAGCCTTTGATGCCAAAGCCTGCTTCAACAGGATCAAAATTGCAGTATTGGGTGGGTGTATACCAAATCAGTTTTTGATGGTTGATCGAAGTGATCGCGCTGGCTGCCTCAAGCAATTCTTGAAGGTCGGTTTCTTGCAGACCGGTACCCACTGTTTTTCCCCTGCCGGAATAGATCAAGGCGTTCAATCCGATGGTGGGTACGCCCAATTCGGCCAGGAATTCAATCGTTTGGGGTATGGTGTGTTTGTTATGCGAGAGCATGGTGGTGTTGGTCATCACATAGAGACGCGTGTTGAGCGCATTACGGATCCCATCAACGGTCTCGCTGAAAGCTCCCTTGTGACATACCATCAAGTCGTGAATTGCAGGGTCATGCGATTCAAAAGTGATCTGTACATGGTCCAAACCCGCATCGACCAGTGTTTCAACGAACTCAGGATTGCTTAACTTGCGCCCATTCGTGTTCAGACCGGTGATCTGACCGTTGCTCTCAGCGTGTTTGATCAGCTCCCCAAGATCATCACGCAGGGTTGGTTCGCCACCGGTAAACACAACATGAGGGATCCTTAATTCCCACAACCGGTCAAGGATTCGCTTCCAGGTATCAGTATCACGCTCGGGGAAATCGCGGTTTCGAGCGTTGTAGCAATGCGAACAGGCATTATTGCAGCGGTATGTAAGCGCGAGGTCCATGCGGTATGGCGCGCTGGGCCGGCTGGAAAATGGCAGAGTCGTCTCGATCTCCAGGTCACAAATCGGGCACACGCGATCATCGATCAGTGAGACAAGATCCTGCCTGTACTGCTCATAGTCCCGGGAAACCAGGTTTTTGGGGACCTGCAAATGATGAGAGATCTGACGAACCGCTTCGGAGTCAGCAACCTCGTGAAGAGAATAGTACGCCATTGCAGCCGCGGTTGGATTCAGGTGGATAATCCTGTTGGCATTGATCATTAACAAACCGGAACCATCCTCATCAATTCGCAGGTGCAGGCGAGATTTCTGTTCACCCTGGGTGTGGTTGAAATGGTAAAGACCCCGGGTAGGCGGCGGCATAGTCTTTTGTTGCTGACGGACAAAAAATCTATTGAGCAGGTTCATTCAAAATGTAATCGTGGTCTATCGACCGCCGCCGGCGCACGCGCAGGCGCATCCCGCGCAGGCACAGGCGCAAGCGCAAGAATGACCGCCGCCGCTGGAACCGCCTCCAGATGAGCTTCGATAGGTGGAAGGTGGAGGTGGGGGATTGGTGACATTGGTCACGCTGTTGGAGAAACCGCCAAGGCTGCCAAGGACTTTTGACGAAAACGAAGACACGCTGTTAACCACGGATGCAGCCAGTGCGGATCCGGGGATATTTGGCATCGGTATGGAGGGTGGCCTGACCGTGGTGGATGATGAAGGCACTGAGACCGGGTGAGAAGTGACCGTTGAAGATGGGCGGGGAGCAGATGGCTCGTAACGCCACCACCATGACGGGGCTGGAACGAAGACTGGACCGCTGAATACATCCTCGGTTTTCTCTTCGTATTTCTTGTCGAGCATCGTCCAATCCATTACTTCTTCGTAGACCTGGGCTTTCACCTCGGGGGTCGCGCCTTCCTGCACCTGAGCCCAGGCGCGTTTCATGATCTCCTCGTAGAAGGTGATCGTTTCTTTTCGGCTAAAGCCCTTCATTTTTTCGGTGACGCTTTTTATCAAATTGACCATCGTCAATTGCAGCGCCTTACGGCGGGCGGGATCCTGTTGTTTGAAGGCTTCGATAAAATCAGTTTCGTAGGCATAAAGCCCTTCCGGAAGGGTTTCGGAGGATTTGATATTTAACGGATCCTTAGTGGTGACTTCCACAGCTCCTTTCTTGAGCAGTGCAAAGAGAATCATGGTGAAAATCTTATCCATGGGTTGTTCCATCAGGATTGCAGCTTCGACAGCCGTCAGACCGCGTTTGATGCCGTGGCCTTCTATGGACATTTTTGGTGGGAGATACTGCATCTTCCGTTTGTTGACTCCCTTAATTCCGGAGTAGATCATCAAGCCAAAAAATCCGGCAAAACCAAGGCAAAACAGGACAGGACAAATCGATGAGAGATTTATCCCGGATGAAGGACGATTTTGTTCAGATGGCGGTACATATGGTTCAGTGACAATTACACCCGCATTCAAGAGTCTAGAGGGAAAGCTTGCGCCAAACGAATACTGGGTATATGAATTCGCCTGGTTTGAGTACCAGGTATAGTAGATCCTGCCATCGTCCATCAACCTGGATTCTGGTTCTTCGCTGCCAGGCCAGTTCTGAGGGACATAATACCTGCCTTCGGTTTCTTTCACGCCAGGCGGGAGCAGAATGGTCATCTGGTAATTGGTGCTGCCATAGCAATTTGCCCGGTCGTACCAATGCGGTGAGAATTCAAATGAGGCGTATTCCTCTGATTCTGTTTGCGTGGCAGGATAGATCACATCTTTGATGCCCCTGATATACACGTGCACAGTACCGGTACCGCCAGCAGGAATGGTGTATTTTTGCAGATATAACGAGATCCCCGGCGAAACGATATCGGAGTCAGTGATCTTTGTGATCGGATTACCATCGATCTCAGCCGTGATTGACTTGAGTGAATAGTTGTAATTCGGCAGACCGATATCCACGATATCGATCACGTGCGCGTTCGCGTCGTTGAGAAACGTCATCGTGTAATCAAGATCCATCGTCCCGTCCACATTGATCGTGGCAACCACAGCTTTCTCTGGGACCTGGAAAATGTATTCCTGCGCGAAGACTGGCGTGGTGCTGCCTGCCAGCATGATGAACACCAGGAACAGGCAAAAGTATTTTAAGGTCTTCATTGCATCCTCCAAAAGGAAGAAAACGGTTTTACCACTTGGGTTCTTCGGTCAACTGGTAGGCGGTGTGACAGAACGGACAGGTGACCATGGGAGCGCCGGCAACCATGGTGATGTTTTCTGCGGTAAGCGTACCGCCGCAAGATTTACATTTCAGAGAATCCATGTTTACATCACCGGGCAGGTCGACATTCAATGTGACATTCGTTGTGGGGGTGGGAGCAGGCTTGCGCGCGGCAAAAAAGATGATCACCAAACCAACCCCAATAAGCGCAAGACCCAAGAATAACCATAATCCTGGATTGGAGGACGACGGATCAGTTGATCCGATTGCCATCAATGCTCCAAAGAGGATCAACACACCGGCTCCGATATACGCTACAATTTTCATATGACCTCCAAAAGTGAACCTGGTAAGTAATTATTACACAATTGTACGATATATTTAATGGCAGGAAATATCACTTATAAAAATGATTTTGGTCCATTAGCCGAGGTAAAAATGGAAGACATCACTCTGGCACAAGAAGAAATTAAAACATTAAGAAAAGAAATTCAAGGTCACATTTACCGCTATCATGTGTTGGATGATCCAATCATCAGCGATTATGAATACGACCAGCTGTACAAAAGGTTGCAGGAGCTTGAGGGGAAGTATCCGCAGCTCATCACGGATGATTCTCCGACCCAGAGATCCGGTTCAGCTGTCATTGATCGATTTCAAAAGACCGCCCATCCTAAACCGATTCTATCCCTGGCAAACGCATTCAATAAAGATGAGGTCAGGGCGTGGAACGAAAGGATCCTAAAACTCGATCATCGGGTGGGTAAAAGTGGATTTGTGATGGAGCCCAAGATCGATGGTCTCACCGTGGTCCTTCATTATGAAAATGGGTTGTTTGTAAAAGGCGCGACAAGAGGAGATGGAGAAATCGGCGAAGATGTTACCGCGAATCTGCGCACCATCCGCGCGCTACCTCTAAAAATACCAGTCGAAAGCAAGCCGGGGCGCGTTCCTGACAGATTTGTTGTTAGGGGCGAAGTGTATATAAAACTTAAAGATTTCGAGGAATTGAACAACCGGCTGCTTGAGAGCGGTGAAAAAACCTATCAAAACCCCAGGAATACGGCCTCTGGTTCGCTTCGGCAGCTTGACTCAAAAATCACCAGCAGAAGACCTTTGAATTTGTTGACGTATGAAATTGTGGATAGCTCAGACGGTTTGCCTGCTGGGCAATGGGAAACGCTTCAGCACTTGAAATTTTACGGGTTTCCAACCAGTGAACTGGCAGAACGCGTTGACTCGATCGACGAGGTTGTCGCGCACATCGATAAATGGATGAATATACGTGATGCCATCCCTTATGAAGTGGATGGTGTGGTGATCAAGCTGGATGATTTGCAGGTGGCGCGTGATCTGGGCGTTTCGGGCAAGGATCCAAGAGGCGCAATCGCATTGAAGTATCCAGCCAGGGAAGTCTCGACAATCCTGAATGGCATTGGTATCAATGTGGGAAGGACCGGTGTGATCACGCCATACGCGATCCTTCAACCTGTTGAAGTGGGAGGGGTCACGATTCGGCAGGCAACACTGCACAATTTTGATTTTATCAAAGAAAAGGATATCAGGATCAAGGACAGAGTGCTGGTTAAACGCGCTGGAGATGTGATCCCTTATGTGATCGGTCCGCTCACAGGGTCGAGAAGCGGAGCTGAAAAGGCATACGAAATTCCCGAAAACTGTCCATCCTGCGGGCAAAAGATCGAACACCTGGATGGAGAAGTCGCTTATTACTGTGTCAATTCCTCCTGCCCGGCTCAATTGGTGCGAAACGTGGAGCATTTTGTTTCCAGGGGTGCCATGTATATCGAAGGACTGGGAATCAAGATCGTGGAGCAATTGATCGACGCGCGGATCGTTAAAAGTGTTGTGGACCTGTTTGAAATTACTGCTGAACAACTGCTGGAACTGGAAGGTTTTGCCGAAAAGAAGGCGGAAAACCTGTTACAGTCCATCAAACAGGCGCGAAATCAAACCCTGGACCGGTTCATTGCATCATTAGGCATCCGAGGAGTGGGCGAGGTGGCGTCAAACGACCTCGCGCAGGCATTTGGGACCATCGATCGGCTGAGAGACGCGAGCCTGACCGATCTGCAAGGTGTGAATGGGATCGGACCCAACATCGCGCTTTCCATCAAAGATTGGTTTGAGCGGCCGGCTAATCAACGTTTGCTCGAAAGATTCAAAGCTCTCGGAATTTGGCCAGTCATCTCTACGGAGAATAGCAGGAAGAGCGGAACCGCATTGGAGGGAATGACTTTTGTGGTTACTGGAACCCTGCCGACACTGTCGAGAGAGGGTGTCAAAGAATTGATCGAGCAGAATAGCGGCAAAACGACAGATACAGTGAGCCGGAACACCAGCTACCTGGTGTTGGGAGAAAATCCCGGGTCAAAACTGGAAAAAGCCAAATCGCTTGGGATCAAGATACTCGAGGAAAACGAACTCCTTGACCTTATCCGGTCAAGGAGTCAGTAAGGTGGAGATGGCGGGAATCGAACCCGCGTCCGAACGATTAGACCTCAGACATC
>CAYYBP010000112.1:0-7273 GCA_964470275.1 uncultured Anaerolinea sp.
GACTCCCTGGGAGAGTAGGTCGTTGCCAAGAGACTTTTTCTATTAACACCCGATCCACTTTGATATCGATTCATGGTGGATTTTTTATTTCCCGCACATTCCCGCTGATCTACGAACTGGACCGTTATTTGCTATAATGAATTTATGACCGCTCTAACCTCTCCTACCCGCACAATTGCACCTGTTGTCAGGAAATTACGTTTCAGCGAGGCGAAAAACGATGCTGCCTACTGGCGCACTCTTCCTTACCAGGAGCGCATTGACGCGCTGGAGCAAATTCGAGAGGAATACCATTGCTGGAAAGCCGATGTTCAACCAGGATTTCAAAGAGTTTATTCAATCTCTAAACGATAACCAGGTCCGTTATCTGGTGGTGGGCGGGTACGCGGTTGCGCTACATGGTTATCCCCGTTACACCAAGGATATTGATATCTGGATCGACCTGTCTTCCGCGAACGCAGCCCGGGTGATCAGTGCTTTAAAGCAATTTGGATTTGGCTCTTTAGGCCTCAAGGAACAGGATTTTTTAGAGGAGGATACGATCATTCAATTGGGCAATCCACCGCGCCGTATTGACCTATTAACCACACTTCCAGGAGTTGAATTTGAGCCATGTTTCGTGGAAAAGGTTGTAGTAGATATGGACGGGCTCCCGGTCAATTTCATCGACCTCGATAACCTTAAAAAGAATAAGCTCGCAACGGGACGAGCACAGGATATTGCCGATATAGAAAATCTAGCCTGACCCTCACAGGCGATTGGTCGAAGACGTTGGCAGGCAACACTTAATTAACACCCGATCCACTATGATATCGATTCATGGTGGGTTTTTAATTTCCCGCTGATGTACAATGTTAACTGGTTCCGGGTTTGAGTAATCGCCGGGCATCAGGATGTGCACGTCCGGTAAATTAGCATTAAAGTCCGTATCCGATCTTGCGAGGTTGACGATGTTTAAACTTGATCTCCTTTCCGCTCTTGAAATCTTCATTCGCACCCTGGTAGTTTATATCGTCATCCTGATCGGTTTACGGCTGTCGGGTAAGCGCGAGATCGGCCAGATGACAGCGTTTGACTTGGTCGTGCTGCTCTTGATCTCCAACGCTGTGCAAAACGCCATGGTGGGACCCGACACAAGCCTGATCGGAGGCATCCTGGCCGCGGCTGTGCTGCTATTGGTCAACGCAGTGGTTGCCCGGCTGCGTTTACGCTCACCGGCGGTGCGCCGCCTGGTGGAGGGCACGCCCACCCTCCTGGTCCTGCACGGAAAAACGATTCCCGCGCATATGCAACGGGAGGGGATCGATGACGAGACGTTGTTGGAGGCTTTCCGCGAACATGGCGTGAGCGCGATCAGCGACGTGGAGATGGCAGTACTGGAAATCGACGGCTCGATCAGCATCGTGCCTTTTGGCGGAAGCACCACCCGCACAAAGAAGGCATTGAAGTATCTGCGGCATACGTAGATCAGTTTCTGTGAAGAGAGGCACCCATGAAATCCCTGCGTCCTGTGATCATCATTAGCGGCATCCTCAGCCTGATTGGAATCGCCGTGGCCGCCTTTTTTATCTTCAGCGATAAATTGAGGATCGACGGAGAGACTTTCAGTGAAGCATCGGAAAGCGGAGAAACGGTGGCGTTGATCGTGGTTCCGATTGCTTTGATCGTGACCGCGGTCATTCTCTTCAGCGCGTTCCGCTCGGTTTGGCCGGCGAAAATTAAGAATGGCGTTACAGCCTCGGCTCGCGTTCTTCAGGTGCGCGATACCGGGGTATCTGTTAACGATAACCCGCAGGTAGCGCTGCTTGTCGAGGTGATGCCAAGGGACGGCAGCCCCTTTCAAGCGGAAGTGAAGACGCTGGTTTCGCGGCTCAACGCCGCGCTGGTGCAGCCGGGGATCGAAGCCGTGGTGGTCTACGACCCGCAAAAGCCCACCCGCATCCAGGTGAGCAACCTTGAGTTGAAGCCGGTGGAACTGAACAGCGCCGAAAGCCGCTTGAAAGAGTTGAACCGATTGTATGACGGGGGTTTGATCAGCGGGGAGGAATTCCGCGCCAAACGCGAAGAGATCATCAAAGGGCTATAAAAAGAATTAATCAGGGGTCGAGCACCGCTCGACCCCTGCACATGATCCACGAAATATGATTCGCCCCCTTGCAAATTCAACGAAAAACCTGTTACAGCGTTCGCCGCTCCCGGTCGTAATTCTGCCCCAGGAAGGACGGCACACGCGACTTGCCAAAGGTGAAGATCATCACAATGATGGTCGCGACATACGGCAGCATGGTGAGGAACTGGTACGGGATGATCGAGCTGCCCACCTGGAAGCGGAATGAAAGCACTTCCACCGCCGCGAAGAACAGTGACCCGAACAGGATGGGGATAGGACTCCATGCGCCGAAGAAGGTGAGGGCGATCGAGATCCAGCCGCGTCCTTTGGTCATCAGGTCGGTAAATGTGCCGGTGTAGACCATCGGCAGGTAGGCGCCGGCCAGCCCCATCAACATGCCTCCGATGATGGAGGTGATGTAGCGGTTCGAAACCACGTTGATCCCCAGGGCATCGGCCGCTTTTGGATTTTCTCCGACCGACCGCAGCTTTAATCCCAGGTTCGTACGATAAAGTGCGTACCACAGGGCGATGGAGATAAGGATGGAGAGATAGACCAGGATGTTCTGCTTGAAGAGCACCGGTCCGATGATCGGGATCTGGCTGAGCAGAGGGATGGGAATCTCGCGCAGGGTTGGTACCAGCGGCGGGGTTAGGGTCACACCGATCACAATTTTCGGCAACAACGAGGAAAGACCCGTTCCGATGAAGAATAGTGCCAGGCCGACAACAAACTGGTCCATCTTCAGGGTGGTGGTGAAGTAAGCCAGGATAAGCCCGAAAAGACCGCCCACCAACATAGCCACCACGGCACCGATCAGGTTGCTGCCGGTGATGTAGCTGACAAGGAAACCGACCGCGGCTCCTACCAGCATGATGCCTTCCTGGGCGACATTGAAAACGCCCGTACGACCGCTCAGCATGGTACCCTGGCTGGCAAGCACGAAAGGCACCATGGAAAGAAAGGTTAATTTCAGGAAATCGGTTATCGTGCCTTCTAAACCGCTCATTTTTGCCTCCTTTTGACGATATCTGATAGGAGTATGAAGATCAGGATCAGGGCTTCAGCGATCAGGACGATTTGAACCGGTACCATGACCGTGCGTTGCATGGCGCTTCCACCCACCTCGAGGATGGAAATGAAGAAGGCGACAAAGGGTACCGCGGAGTTCTTACCGCGCGACATCAAGCCGATGATAAGCCCGAGCGTTGCGAAGTTCGAGTGCAGTCCCTCGATAAGGCGGTGATGAACACCTGAGACCTCGATCGCTCCAGCCAGGCCGGCGCAGGCCGCGCCGATGACCATGGAGAAGAGGAACATTTTTTTGATGTCAATACCGTGCACCTTGGAAGCGCGCGGGTTGGCGCCGGTGACGACCAATTCATAGCCAGCAGTGGTTTTGCTGGTGAAGTAATAGATCGCAACCGCCACAATGACGGCGATGATGATTCCCGAGTGCAGAGGGGGATTTTTCACCAGCATCGGCAGGAATCCGCCTTCCCCTATCGGCACCGTGGTGGGATGTCCCGCTGCCGGGTCGCGCCATGGACCCGTGGCCACAAAATCGACCAGCGAGAACGAGATGAAGTTCAACAGCACGGTTGAAAGGATTTCGTTGATGTTGAACTGGTACAGCAGCCAGGCGGAGATAAGACCCCAAAAGGCGCCGGCGAGCGTACCCGCCAGGATAACCAGCGGGAGCAGCACCGGGAGCGGCAGATCCTTGCCGATGATGCCTACAGCGGCGGCGCCGATGGCGCCCACCAGCATCTGCCCCTCTGCGCCAATGTTGAACTTGCCGGAGGAAAGGGGAACGGTGAAGGCCAGGGCTGTGAGCGTCAGCGGGATCCATTTCAGCAGGGTCTGGATAAAACCGTTTGGCGTGCGGAAGGAAGTGAAAAGCATCGTCTCGAAAGCCTTGAGCGGGTTGAATTTCAACACCCACAACAGGAGACCGACAACGACGAAAGCCGCGAGAACGGAAACCAGGTAAGGAAAGATCTTTTTAATTTGTGTCATCTTTTCGCTTTCTCCCTGATCAATTGCTTGCCAGATCGAAACCGCTCATCAGGCGGCCGATCTCGTATTTCTCAAATTTTTCCCTGGGGAGAATCCCGACCACTTTGCCGCGGTACATGACGGCGATGCGGTCGCAGATGAGCAGGAGTTCATCCAGGTCTTCAGACAATAACAACGTGGTCGCGCCAGTCGAGGCGTGTTCCAGCAGCTTCTGGTAGACGAAATCCATTGAGGGGATGTCCAGTCCACGGGTGGGGTTGTGGGCGATCATCAACCGGGAGGGTTGAGAGAAAGCGCGCGCGATCATGACGCGCTGGATGTTGCCGCCCGAAAGGTTGCCGCCAATTTCCTCAGGACCGGTGGTCTTGATGTTGTACTCGGCAATCATTTTGCGTGACCGGTCGTTCACATTCTTCCAGTTGATGATGCCTTTGCGACTGTACGGTTCCAGTTTGTGGTAGCCCAGGATCAGGTTGTGGGCCACGCTGGTTTTATTGAGGAACCCGTCCGCGAGACGATCCTCAGGAATGTAAACGAACCCTTCCGCGATTCTCTCGCTTGTCAACAGTGAAGTGATCTCTTTTTCCTCGAAAATGACCTTTCCACTGGTGACAGGCTGGATGCCCATGACAACCTCTGCCAATTCACGCTGGCCGTTCCCGGCCACTCCGGCGACCCCGAAGATCTCTCCGGATTTGATGGCGAAGGAAATATCTGTTAACTCCTGGATCTTTTGCGCGTTGATCTTATTCACACCCACCAGAGAGATCGTCTCTTTGCGGGCAGTCTCCGCGCTGGTTTCAGCACGGGTGGTGAACATGATGCTTTTTTCAAGGTCCATTTTGTCGCCCACCATGGCGCGCACAAGCATTTCATCGCTGGCGTCTTTACGCGTCAGGCTGATGACGTTCTTGCCTTCGCGCAGCACGGTGATGCGGTCGCAGATTGAAAGTACTTCGCGCAATTTGTGCGTGATGAAAACGATGCTCAGTCCTTCGCGCACCATGATCTTGAGCGTTTCGAAAAGCGAGTCAACTTCCTGCGGGATGAGGTTGGTAGTGGGTTCGTCAAGGATAAGGATCTTTACCCCGCGGTACAATGTTTTGAGGATCTCAACTTTCTGGCGGGTTCCCATGGGGAGGGTTTCGACGCGCGCAGAAAGGTCAATTTCGAGTCCAAACCGTTCACAAAGTTGTTGGATGTTTTTTTCTTCTGTTTCGTAGTTATTGGTGAACGGGCGGGATACTTTCGATCCCAGGATGATGTTTTCAAGTACGGTGTAGTTGTTGATCTGTAAAAAATGCTGATGCACCATGCCAATGCCCTGTCGCAGGGCATCTTTGGGCGAGAGGATCGTGATGGGCTTGCCTTCGAGGATGATCTTGCCGGAATCTGCCCGGTACAGACCATAGAGGATGTTCATCAAGGTCGTCTTCCCGGCGCCATTTCCCCCAAGTAAACCCAGGATTTCCCTGTGTTTGAGTTCGAAGTTCACGTTGCTCAGGGCAACAACCCGGTCAAAGGTCTTATCGACCTGCTGCATCACCAGAATATTATCTTGTTCCATATGACCACCTGTTTTTCGTATTTTGAAACTTCCGGGGTGAGATCAAGAATTTTCTATTCTGCTCAACCCCGGAAGCGTCATTTCAAGCGATTATCAATGGTCTTACTTGGCGGATTTAACCTCGGTGGAATCTTTCACAACGACGATCTCTCCGCTGACGACTTTGTTGACGATCTCTTCAACCTGGGCGGCAACTTCAGGTGTCACGTTCTGGAGCGGCAGTTGCAGTTTTACACCGGTGTCAAAACCAAGCGGGTAGTAACCGCCGGTCTGTCCGCCCTGGATGCTGGTGATGATGTCCACAAGCGGTCCGGCGAAGTCGTAGAGAACGGAGGTGATGTAGTTCTCAGGACCGAAGCTGGTCTTATCGATGTATTTGGCCGTGATGAGGATCTTCTTATCCGTCGTGGCTTTGGCAGCTTCGAAAACACCCACCATGCCCAGGTTGACGGAACCCATGATCACATCCACACCGTCAGCGATGAGGGCGTCAGCCAGCTGGCGAGTCTTGGCGGGATCGTTGAAGTCAGCGGTCCACACAGGCACGAGCTCAACATCGAGACCCAGGTCGGCGATTGCCTGCTGGATGGCGTGAACTTCCTGGTAGGAGAAGGGCAGAGCCTGTCCGCCAAGGTAAGCGATCTTCTTGGTCGTGGAGGCCAGGGCTGCGGTCGCGCCGATACCGTAGTAACCGACGTTGAAATTGCGGTCGATCATCCACAGGTTGGCGGGAGCGTTCTCGATCGCGGAATCGCCTTCAGCAATGAAGATGACTTCGGGGAAAAGCTTGGCGAGGTCAACGGTCTGGGTGACGAACTGACCGCCATGGGTCCAGATGATATTGAAACCGGCGTCGATGTACTCGCGCATCACACGGTCAACATCCGGAACGGCAACGCTTTCTGAATAAACCGCTTCAATGCCAAGGGTCTTCTGAGCTTCGGTCATACCAACGTAGGCCAGGGTGTTGTAGTCATTATCGGTGATGACACCCGGGAAGATGGCTGCCAGTTTGTATTCAACGGCTGGCACTTCGGCCGCAGGGGCTTCAGTAGCGGCGGGCGCTTCTGTGGCGGCGGGGGCTTCAGGTTCCTCAACTACAGGGGCTTCGGTGGCAACGGGCGCCTGGGTAGGCTGCGCGCATGCCGCGAGAAGAACCGACAAGATGAGCAATGCTGAAGTGATAAAAACGATACTCTTTTTCATGCTTCTCTCCTTTAGTAAATTCGTTTCACCGCTGTGGTGAAACCGTCAATATTGTATCGAATTAAACACCTCGTGACAATGACCGGTGCATCGTATTTATTATGACAAATGTAATCAAAATATCTGAATTGCCCATGGCTTGCCGGGCTGCTTTTGGGCTGATGGTGCGCAACTCTTGATAATCTAAATGGGTTGTAGCGCTCATGTCGATAAGACTCCAGTTGGTTGTACTCTATCCCAACCAATTCTAGACACTTATCCCTGTAATTCTCGTATCCCCTGTTCATAAACTGTATACTATGTGCTGACCCCCGCACATCTCTGCAGATATTTGATATTCCTGTTTCTGATATACTCAAGTTGATGAGCAG
>CAYYBP010000113.1:0-7229 GCA_964470275.1 uncultured Anaerolinea sp.
GTTGGGGTTGGCGGGAGTAAGGGCGCAGCAACGGGTGGTGACCACGCAGCAGCCGCTGCCCCGGTTGTGAAAGAAAGCACAGGCATCACTACCAGCCGGCCTGCCGTTCCTGGCGACATCCCCGAATACTTCTACCCCAACAACCTGGGTTTAAGCGAAGCCGCTGCAAACGCAGGCGTCGCCGGCGGGATCACCTCTGAGGGAATTGTTTACCGCCCGGGTATCATGGCCCAAGCAGAAGTCCGTTATCTTTCAAGGCAATACAACCTTGAACACGTCGGCAAGACTTCCGCCATCCTGGAAGAGCCGGGCAGCGGACTGATCCGCTGGGAAGATCTGCTAACCAGTGAATTCAACAAGCAACAGCTCGAGATCCAGCCCCTTCCCAAAACCCAATTCCATCCAGTGCCCTCCTGGTTGACCGATACCAAAAAGGTCGACGGGATCAAGAAAGACTTTCTCGATTGGATCTACCGCAGCGGCGGATTGAAGATAAAAGCCAATGAAAAGCTCAAGATCTTCAGCCCGCCCGATATGAGTGTGGCAGATTTCCAGCGCAAGACGCGCGAAGCCGTGGAAGACGCCGTAAAAGCCGAAGTTGAAAAAGCCTCAAAAACTTACGACACCAAGATCGCTGCCATGGAACGCAAGATCGAATCCCAGGAGCTGGATGTCAAGGCAGCGGAATCGTCTGTCAACCAGCGCAGGCTCGAAACCTTTGCCACCGGCGGGGCAGCGGTGATCGGTATGCTCACAGGGCGAAAACGCAGCATTTCCAGCACCCTTTCCAAGAACCGGATGGCCTCTTCCGCGAAAGACAAACTCGAGGCGGAAGAAACCACGTTGGAGCAATACAAAGACCAGCTTGCCGAACTCATGCGGGACAAGGAAGCGCTGGTGAAAGAGGTGACCGAGAAATGGCAAGGCGTGGCTGATGAGGTGACTGAGATTACGGTCAAACCCACCAAGAGCGATATCTTCTCAGATATCTTCGCTGTTGTCTGGCTGCCATATTACATCGTAGATCAAAACGGGAAAAAGATGGAATTGCCTGCTTTCAGGCGCTAAAATCTGTATCAGAAGATCAAAAAACCAGGGCTCAAGCCCTGGTTTTTTCTTATGACATATCCTGCCTGCCTGATAGCGCGCGCAGCAGGGTGTGCGCGTCCGCGTATTCCAGGTCGCCTCCCGCTGGCAGCCCTCGCGCCAGCCGGGTCACCCGCACCCCCAGGGGCAGCAGCTGCTGCCTCAGGTATAAAGCCGTAGCATCACCCTCCATGCTGGGGTTCGTCGCCAGGATGATCTCCCGGGCCTCTCCGCTGCGCACCCGCTCAAGCAGCGGCCGTACGGTGAGGTCGTCCGGACCAACGCCTTCAATGGGCGATAGCACCCCTTGAAGCACGTGGTAGCGCCCCATGAATCCCCCCGTGCGTTCCAGCGCCAGCACGTCCATGGCATCTTCCACCACGCATATCGTCCCATCCTTGCGGGTGGGGTCCGCGCAGACCTCGCACAGTTCCTGCCCCGCCAGCGTGATGTGATAGCACAGGCTGCAGGTGCCCGTGGAAGACTTAATTTTCTCCAGGGCAGAGACCAGCTGATCAACCATCTCCTGCGGGGAGCGCAAAATGAAAAAAGCCAGCCGCGAAGCCGATTTTGGTCCGATCCCGGGCAGCCGCTCCAGCGCGCCAATCAGGTCCTGGATAGGCGCAGGCAGAATTCTCATGCGGCCGGGTCCTTAGAATCCCAGGCCGGGAATCCCGCCCGAAAGCGGTCCCATTTTTTCCTGGGCGAGCTTACGCGAGTCATCCAGTGCCAGGTTCACTGCTGAAAGCACCAGGTCCTGCAGCATTTCCGCGTCGGCGTCCTTGATCAGTTCGGGGTCGATCACCACTTCCGTGCAGCGTTGATCACCGGTCATGGTGACCTTCACGGCTCCGCCTCCCGCCGATGACGTGACCGTCTCGTGTGTCAGCTGCTCCTGGGCGGCTTCCATCTGTTCCTGCAGGCGTTTGATCTGAGCCATCATTCCCCCGCCGCCCATCGCCGGCGGCCGATTAAATCCTTTTGCCATACCTCGCTCCTGTTATGAATAAATTAATCCTTGTGCACAAGTTTACCACCCAGGTGGATGGCGGTGGATACCAGCCCATCCGGGTCTAACCCGGTCTCATCCATGCTGCTGCTGCCCTTGCTTGTAACCACAATGCACTCAATCGGGATGTCAACCTGCAACAGGTTATTGATCACCCGCTTCGTTACTTCAATGTTCTCGGGGTTTTCCATTTTTGATTTCAGCATCTCGCTCGGGAAACCGAGGATCAGCGTGCCGTTCTTAATCTGGACGAGACGTTGCGAATTTAGAAGCGCTTCCGCCTGCGAACGCCTTTTCTTGACCTCGTTCTTGATCTGCGCCCAAACCGCCAGTACATCCTGGGTTGAGATCGATGCTCTTGCAGGTGCTTCGTTGCCCATTTCCCGGGGTTGCTGCGTATCAGTTGATCCCTCGGATCTTATGGGGGTCTCCACCGCCGGTTCGACAGCCGGTGTAGATTCGGGTTCATCCGCCGTTGCAGCTGCCGCCACAACTTTCGGAGTGGTCTGCGGGGTTTCCTTTATGGCATCGCGTCTCTCAGCCGCCGCTGGTTGAGTACGCTCAGAAACGCGCCTGACCACGGCAGTCGTCTCTACGACCGCCTGCGTATTGGGATGCAGCGCGCGGGCAAAGGCCACCTCCAGGGCGAGGCTTGGCTGCCATGAGGTGCGCAGGTCATTGACCGCTTCGTTGAAATAGCCGATCCATTCCATCAGCGCGCCCAGGTCCACGCGTTCGCTGTGCTGGCGCATACGCGCCCGGGTATCCCTGGCGGCTTCGATTTGCTTTTCGTTGCCCATCTTGTACAGCAGCAGGTTCCTCAGGTATTCCACCACCTGGCGCGTGAACTGGCGCGGGTCGCTGCCGCTATCCAACGCCCGGTGGATGGTTTGCATCCCGGCAGCCGGATCGTTGGTCAGGATGGCATCGATCAGGTCGTACACGAGCTGGTTGGTGGCGGTTCCCAGCACGGTTTGCGCCAGCTCCATCGTGATCTTTTGACCGGTGGATGCCAGCTGGTCAAGCAGCGATATCGCGTCGCGCAACGCCCCGGTGGACTGCCGCGAGATCAACACCAGCGCGTCCTCCTCCGCCTCGATCTTCTCGGATTCGCAGATTGTCTGAAGCGTTTTCACCATCTCTGCCACGGGGATGCGTCTGAACTCGTGCCTCTGGCACCTGGACAGGACCGTGGCTGGGATCTTGTGCACTTCGGTGGTCGCCAGGATGAAGATGGCATGCGGCGGGGGTTCCTCCAGTGTCTTCAATAACGCGTTGAACGCTGCGGTTGAAAGCATGTGAACTTCGTCGATGATGTAGACCTTGTACTTGCCATCCGTCGGTGAGAAGTTGATCTTGTCTCGCAGATCCCGCACGTCCTCCACGCTGGTGTTCGACGCCGCGTCGATCTCGATCAGATCCAAAAACCTGCCCTCGTTGACCGCCCTACAATTCGGGCACTCGTCGCAAGGCCGGGCTGCCAGGTCTGGTGAAAGGCAGTTCACCGCCTTGGCCAACAGCCTGGCGGTCGTGGTTTTTCCCGTGCCGCGCGGACCCGAGAACAGGTAAGCGTGCCCGACCCGTTCGGTTTTTATCGCGTTGCGCAGCGTCTGAACGACGTGGTCCTGGGCAACGACTTCCTCCCATTTATGAGGACGCCACTTTCTATATAATGCCTGTGTCATTTTGCTTTATCCGGTGTGCTGTTTTTCTTCCAAGATTCATATAACGATTTTACCCGAAACATCCCTGGCAGATAAAAAACGGGAAAATTTAAGGCACAAGATACTCCGCGCGCGGGTTCCCTTCATAGTCACTTAGCTGGATTTTCGATCCTGATGACCAGATAGGGTTGGGTAAACCCCAGAACAACTCGACCGATGTGTTCACCCCCGACCTGGTGTACAGGTAGATCCCTCCCCCGGGATAAAGTTTTACCGCCGGAAAGGTGTACTCGTACGATACCCCGTCGCTCAAAACCCAACCGAGCAGGTCGACCGGTTCATCAGATACACATACCATCTGGATTCTCTCATTGTTCAAATCTCCTGCGCCAACCACCACTTCGATCTCGATGGTAGGTGCGGCTGGGGCTGGCAGTGTCGTCCAGGGTGTCAAATTGGTCTCCACCAGCGGTGGATACGACTGCGGCGTGATTTTCGGCGTTTTATGTGTGCTGTCCCAGATCCACAACACAAGCACCACCGCCGCGGCGGAAACCAGGAAGTTGATCAGGAGGTAAGGTAGGATCTTGCGCATGGGGTCCAGTTGATGAATAGAATCATAGCATAATTTTCAGGTAAAATCCTTTATGCGAGGTACAGATGAAGAGAATCATAGTCGATGGACATAACCTGGTTCCCAAGATCCCTGGAATGTCTCTTGAGGACCCGAATGACGAGAGCCAGCTCATCCAGCTGCTGGGAGAATACTGCCGCCTGCAAAGGGTGAGAGCGGAACTCTTTTTCGATAAAGCCCCGGCTGGTTCGACCGCCCAGGCCAGGCACGGGTTGGTGAACGTTCACCATATCAGGTCGCGCTCAACAGCCGACGCGGCAATTCATCTATTTCTTAAGAAAGCCGGGAAACAGGCGCGAGACTACCTGGTAGTCTCCTCAGACCACCAGGTGCAGGCGGACTCCAGGGCGCTGTATGCGTCCGTCATTTCCTCGGAGGAATTTTCCGCCAACCTCGTGACCGTTTTCAGCCAATCGCGGGCTTCTTCACCCCACTCTGAAAAATACCCTGCAGCGGACGAAGTGGATTATTGGCTGTCGAAAATGAATGAAAACCGCAGGAAAACCGATTAACCCTGCCTCTTGATTTTAAGACTAATTAGATATATAATATCCATATAACACACATCTTATTGGTATAACACCCGTGTGTTACACCTGAGGTCTTCACAGACCGAAGGTGGTGTTCCCTCCCTTGAATGGCAGGCTTGTCCCCCGCGAGCCTGCCATCAAATTTAATCGACAAGAAATATCCCATCGATTTTTGTGGTTAAAATAAAAAGCCCCTCGAAGTGAGGAGCTTCAGCGGAGAGGGTGGGATTCGAACCCACGATACCTTGCGGTATACCCGCTTTCCAAGCGGGCGCGTTAGGCCAACTGCGCTACCTCTCCATGCTTGATGTCTCTAGCGCCGATATTATACCATCCCAATAAATAATTACAGAAAATACCCTCGTTTGACTTTTCATTTTTCATTTTTTCCCTATAATTTTCAATAAATAAAACATTCTAACCGTGGATCAATCTATGTCATCAATCATCCCCGATCTTGAATTCCCCATCCTCACTGTCGATGAGGAACATTGGCAAAAGATCACCCCTGCTGGTGACACTGCCGTGGAATACTCCATTTCCAACCGCAGCGGGTTCAGGTTGGCCACGCAGGGATTTACATTCACCATCCCTGAAGGGGCGGATTTCACCCAGCCAAATATCATCCAGGTGGTGATCAGCAAAGACCAGTTGTACGCCACGGCCTATGAGATTGACCGCACACTCTACACGATCAACGCTGAGAACCTTGTACCCATGTACGGTTCACGCGGTTTTATCGAGTTTCAAAAAGGGCAGAAACTGATCATCGCGATCGGACACCTTTCCCCTTCCAGGCCTGACCAGCCGCAGCCAAAATTCACAATTCTTTGGGCTGGCGTTGTCAACATTGCCTGATCCTCTTGTACCACGTGTCAAATCAAATGATAATGTTACTGAAAGGTAACAATTCAATCAAAAGATAATGTTACTGAATGGAAATCTCCTTTCTGAAGGAATAGATACGATCAAACAGGGTGTCAATGTGCGGATCAAGTGAGAGCGGGAGGAGTAACTCAGAGTCCCACATTTTTAAGGTTGCGTGTACGCTCTGGATCTGTTTTTCATCGGCTACAGGCATATCTAGTAATTTATGAATTAGGGTATAGATGTTTTCTCTGAGGTGAAGTGGGTTGGTTTGTTTTCGGAGAGACAGATAATACTCTCTGGTTTTCTCATCAAGGACATCTGTTTCAAGTAGACGATCAAAAGGTGTACGTGCCAAGTCAAAGTGGCGAATGACGTGATGAGGTTTATCAGGCGTAGCCACCATGATCTTTTCCTCAAGACGCATCACAGGTTGGAAGAAGTTATGAAAGACCCACATCAGGTCATACAACCGGTTGAGCAGGTTGGTGTGCGCCACAGTATCCAGACGACGGTACCCAAGATAGGCACGAACCAGTGTGTCATTCTTCTGTTCGATGAAGCGGTTATCGTTTTTCTGCCAGGGACGACTGCGTGACCAATGTAGTTGAGGGGACACGCCAAACCAGAACGCCTTGATGTGATCATTGAAGAATTCACTACCATTATCCGGATGAATCTCCTTCACTGGTATTGGTAAACGCACTAGAATGCGCTCGAAACCATCCTGCATGGCCAGGTAACTACGTCCCAATACTGCCACTCTTTCACTCCAACCAGTAGCAACGTCCACCATCTGTAATGTGTGTACATACTGTCCAGAAGCACTGATACCGCAGTGATGCACCAGATCCACTTCAAAGTGTCCTGGTTCTTTCTCATCCCAGGCGATCCGTCGTGCAGGTACCTCTCGCCGCCATCGATTGGCTTCTTCTGGTCTGCGTCTTGGAAGCTTCCTATCAATCTTCATCCGACTTAACCGCCGCTGTATAGTGGGTACGCTCACACGGTCCAGCTGTTCTCGCACTTGGGCAGTAATCCTTAATTCTTTATGTTCCACCAGCTGATCTGCCATCCAGCCCAGGTTCGGTTGAAGACGTTCCGCACATGGATGGTCCATACTTCTGGATATGATCCCTAAAGCCTGGTCCAACTCGTATCCATATTCACGTCCTCGTTGCTTCTCCCGCTTTTTCCGGACTACCAATCCATTCATCAATCGAACGAGGCTTTTTCTGTGCAGGTATGTGATGGCTTCCATTTCTGTCAACAACTCTCCTCGTTCTTTCTTTCCAGCTTCCTGGTAACGCTTCTGCATCATTCTCAGGTATTTGTACCGTTCGTGTATCGTCATTCGCTCTTCATTCATCATTCCCTCGGTAACATTTTCATTTGAGGGAATCATTATCCTTTAGTAACATTTTATTTGAATGAATACG
>CAYYBP010000114.1:0-7214 GCA_964470275.1 uncultured Anaerolinea sp.
TTGGGCCTTCAGCCTCCAGGTTTACAGCACCGGGGGTGTGATCGACCGGGTCGAAGTGGTGGGCGAAGGCACGAAGTAATCAGGGGGTATTAAAGATCAGGTAGCTGCCCTGTTCACACACCGGTTGGATCGTGACCGTTTGCAGGCAGACATCGTAAATTACCAGTGAGCCATTGGGTATCGCGTTGGCTGGGGGAATCGTAATTCTTGCTGTGCCGTCCGCGCCGGTAACGGCGGGCTGGCCGGTGTAAACTAAACCGCCCGGGTAACGGACCGTCACGACCACATCAATGCCGGCCAACGGGCTTTCATCCTGGCGGCTCGTTAAGCTCACCTCGATCTGCTGTTCATCTTTTTGTGAAATCCGTTCAGACGATTGGTTGATCCCGATCCTGACTGTGTCACGTGTCAGCCCCAGGGGCGCGTTCAGCACACCGCCAGCCTGCAGGAGCGCCAGGTAATCGCTTCCAAGCGGCGCGAGCGTGACCTGCTGGGAAGGGGCTGCTGAAGACTGGTAAATGAGGCAGTAGTTCTTAAAACACTGGCGGCATACTCCCGCAGAGGTTTCCACACATTCCGAGATCGGATCCCCTGAGAGGCGCGTTCCACCGTGGCTGGCGATAAACTCATCCACCGTGATCGGCACATGGAATCCCAGGTTGTCTTTTATCGCGTAAAACACCACACCATCCCGGTTGCCCAATTGCTGCGGAGCAGGCTGCGCCGCGTCGATACCGAGCAAGGCAGGCAGCGGGCGCAGGGAAATATTCTTTGTATCGCCGGGCGGGCTGAAGATGATGATGCTCGTGTAGATCTGCTCCAGCGCGCCGTCGCTGGCGATGTATGGATGGGTAAGCGCCTCGCCGAACACCGTGCTGTTTTCCGCCCCGCCCATTACCGGCAGGACAGGCTGGCTTTCTACTGTGCTGCCGGGGTCAGCCAGGGCTGCTGCGAGCTTGGGAGTGTAGCTGCACAGGTCAGCGCAGCTGTATGCGCCGTAAGCCAGGAGGTTGACAGAACCGGGGGGGTCGCTGAAGCTGCGGTACATACCAACGTTCTGGAAATATTGCTCAACGCGCTGCTGGGCGTAATTTATTCTCACCTGCGTGATCGGGCTGCCGGCGTACCTCTCGCCTGAAAGCCTGTCGAAGGCAGGTATGAACTCCTCGTACACCGTGTATTTGTCAGTGGTCAAATCCGCGGACGCCGGGTCTACCTGGCTGGTTGTTGCGTTGATTTTCAACGCGTTGCCGAGCGGGTAGAGGAAAAAGCGGCTCTCACCGCTTAAAAGTGGATCCTGGCACACCAGCGCGTTGACGGTGTACTGGCACTCGAATTTGTCGTAATCGAAGCTCCTCGAGATGGCGGATCCCATCCAACCCTCTCCGCCGAGCGCCGCGTAAAACTCCCTGAAGACCGGGGCGACCTCGAAGGTTTTCCCGGATGAAGTTGATCCATCGCCGCCTGACCTGTTCGCGCAGGCAGCCAGCAACAGGCTGAACCCAAGAGCGAAAATGAGAATGAGTGTGCTGAAACGCGCGCGAGTTATCTTCATTGCTCCCATGCCGGTGATGCTAATAACGATTAACCGGGTGCCCACTAGTATTATAAATGAAAGGAGTCTCATTATCACCAGCCGAAGGAGAGTTGACTTTCAAAAAAACGAAAATTCCAAAAATGGTAGAATGGAGTTGATGTTAACCGGAGGTTTTTATGGTTGATGTGGTAATTGTGGACGCAATTCGCACTCCCATCGGCGCGCTGGGTGGCGCGCTCGCCAGGGTCAGGGCAGATGACCTGGCCGCGCTGGTCGTGAAAGCGATCGTCGAGCGAAACCGGCTGGATGGAAGCCTGGTCGACGAGGTTTACCTGGGTTGTGCTAACCAGGCGGGTGAAGACAACCGCAACGTCGCACGCATGGCGGCGTTGCTGGCAGGGCTGCCCGCGCAAGTACCAGCGCTGACCTTTAACCGCCTGTGCGCCTCGGGCTTGAGCGCGGTCAACGCCGCCTTTCACGCCGTAAAGGCCGGCGAGGGAGAGGTGTTCATCGCCGGCGGGGTGGAGAATATGTCGCGCGCCCCATACGCGCTGCCAAAAGCTGAGAATGGATATCCGTTCGGCAATCTTACAGCGTACGATACCGCGCTCGGCTGGCGCTTCCCGAACCCGCGCATGGCGGAGCTCTACGGCACCGAACCAATGGGCGAGACAGCTGAAAACATCGCTGTTGAATATGGCATCGGGCGGGAAGAACAGGACAGGTTCGCGGCACAAAGTCACGCGCGCGCCATCGCCGCCCAGGACGCGCGGAAGTTTGACGATGAGATCCTTCCGGTCGCGATCCCCCAGAAAAAAGGCGAAGACCTGCTGGTAGCAACAGATGAGCGCCCGCGGCGCGATACAACCACGGAGTCGCTCGCGCGCCTCAAGCCGGCTTTTCGCAAGGACGGCACGGTGACGGCCGGCAATTCATCAGGGATGAACGATGGGGCGGCGGCGCTGCTGGTGATGAGCGCTGATAAAGCCGCGTCGCTTGGTTTGAAGCCGCTCGTGCGCATCCTTGCATCCTCGACAGCGGGGGTCGCTCCCAGGATCATGGGCACGGGACCCATCCCGGCAGCCCGGAAAGCGTTGGAGCGGGCGGGATTGGCGATCAGCGACCTTGGATTGGTGGAATTGAACGAGGCATTCGCCGTCCAGGCGCTGGCGGTCATCCGGGAGCTTGGACTGAAGGAGAGCATCACTAATGTGAACGGCGGCGCGATCGCTCTCGGGCACCCGCTGGGCTGCTCAGGAGCGCGCATCCTCACCACCCTGGTGCACGAGATGAAGCGCCGCTCGACAGCCGTAGGCAGACCGTATTACGGCATGGCGACGCTGTGCGTGGGCGTCGGGCAGGGTGAAGCGACCGTGGTGGAGTGGGTCGGATAGACACAGGAATTTGACCGGCAAACACTCAGACCAAGTGGTACTGGTCAAAACCTGCCAATGAGTGGATAATAAAACTGCACCGGCTTCAATAGCTGGTGATCACACCCCGTTACCGGGGATTTACAGGAGGTTTGAATGCCCCCAAAGGGTCGCGTAGATGTAAGCGAGACGTACTGTAAAGGTTGTGAGTTGTGTGTGACGGCCTGCCCGCAGCTGGTTTTGGGGCTGGACCAGGACCACATCACTGCCAAGGGATACCACCCTGCCGTTTTGATCGCGGAAGGCTGCACGGGCTGCGGAATTTGTTCCGTGGTATGCCCGGAAGCTGCGATCACTGTATACCGGTTAAAAGCCGGCGACACGGTTACAAGGGATTAGGAGGCAGCGGATGGCAAGAGAAATGATGAAAGGAAACGAAGCTGTTGCTGAAGCGGCGGTGCGCGCCGGGTTGGCAGCCTATTTTGGGTACCCCATCACCCCGCAGACCGAGCTGCTCGAATACCTGTCGCGGCGTATGCCCGAGCTTGGGCGCGCGTTCGTGCAGGCGGAAAGCGAGCTGGCGGCGATCAACATGGTCTATGGGGCAGCCTGCACCGGGCAGCGTGTCATGAGTTCCTCATCCAGCCCTGGCGTGAGCCTGATGCTGGAAGGGATCTCCTACGTCGCGGGCACTGAATTGCCCATGGTCCTGGTGGATGTGATGCGCGGTGGACCCGGGCTGGGCAATATCGCCCCGGCGCAGGGAGACTACAACCAGATCGTTCACGGCGGCGGACACGGGGACTACCGCTCGATCGTCCTCGCGCCAGCCAGTGTTCAGGAAAGCGTGGACCTGACCGTGCTCGCTTTTGACCTGGCCGAGAAATACAGGTCCATCACCGTGGTGCTTTCGGATGGTTCGATCGGTCAGATGATGGAGCCGTGTGAATTACCCCCCATGCAGCCGCTCAAAACGAAATTCCCGGACTGGGCGGTATCCGGCGCTGACGGCAGAGAAAGACGCTACCTGAGTTCCATTAACCTCGACCCGGCAGCCCAGGAAGTGACAAATTTCAGACTGATGCGCCGCTGGCAGGAGATCGAAGCCAACGAGATCCGATACAAGGAATATTACATGGATGACGCCCGCTTCGTGGTGACAGGGTTCGGTTCCGCGGGGCGAGTGGCATTATCCGCGGTTCGCGCTGCCCGCGCCGAGGGCATCCCTGTGGGATTGATCCGCCCGGTGACGGTCGCTCCGTTCCCCAATAAAGTGTATGAAGAGATTGCCAGCCGCGTGGATGGGATCCTGGTGGTGGAGATGAATTCCGGCCAGATGCTGGACGATGTGGTGCGAGCAACCCGATGCCAGGCGCCGGTTGAGTTCTTCGCGCGCATGGGCGGGGTCTTTATGCTGCCAGACGAAGTGCTGGGCGAGATCCACCGCATGGTTAAAGGACCGCTGACCACAGAAGGTCACCCGCGCGACCGCTGGTTGAACCGCGTGAATATTGGTAAGTAGAGGAGTGAACGATGGCGATGAATACTGCAGATACTGAAACGGTCGTCTATTCACGACCAGATGGATTAACCGACACCAGCACCCATTACTGCCCCGGCTGCACGCACGGCACCGCCCACCGCCTGGTGGCAGAAGTGATCGATGAAATGGGATTGAAAGCCAAGACCATCGGCGTCGCGTCGGTAGGCTGCTCGGTTTTTGCTTACAACTATTTTGACTTTGACTTTGTCCAGGCACCCCATGGACGCGCGCCGGCGATGGCGACTGGCGTGAAGCGCGTCTACCCCGACAAGATCGTGCTCACCTACCAGGGGGATGGCGACCTGGCTTCCATTGGCACGGCTGAGATCGTGCACGCCGCGGTGCGCGGAGAGAACATTACTGTCTTCTTTTTGAATAACGCCAATTACGGCATGACCGGCGGGCAAATGGCGCCCACCACCCTGCCCGGGCAGAAGACGACCTCTTCGCCAAACGGGCGCGATGTGGAGACCCAGGGGTATCCCATCCGCATGGCAGAGATGCTCGCCACGCTGGAAGGCGCATCGTACGTGGTGCGGCGCTCGCTGCATGACCCCAAGAACATCCGGCTGGCGAAAAAGGCCATCCGCACCGCGCTCGAGGTACAGGTGCGCGGACTGGGATTTTCGCTGGTGGAACTGCTCTCGACCTGTTCGACCAACTGGGGGTTGACCCCGGTCGACTCTCTAAGATGGCTCGAGGAAAAGATGGTGCCCTACTATCCCATTGGCGACTACAAGGTACACACCGAGATCGCCAATCTCAGGTTCTAAGGCGGAGGGAAAATGCAGACAGAGATCGTAATCGCTGGATTTGGGGGGCAAGGGGTGCTTTTCACCGGTCAACTGCTGGCATACGCAGCCATGGACGCTGGTAAGGAAGTCACATGGATCCCATCGTATGGACCTGAGATGCGCGGCGGCACGGCGAACTGCACCGTGGTCATTTCGGATGAAGAGATCGGTTCGCCGATGGTCAGCAGCCCGCAGGCGGTGATCGTGATGAACCTTCCATCGCTGGATAAATACGAACCGATGGTGAAACCCGGCGGCGTGCTGGTCGTTAACGAAACCATGGTCGACCGCGAGGTTAAGCGCAAGGATGTAAAAACGATCATGGTGAAAGCAAATGCCATCGCGGAGGAGCTGGGAGACCGGCGGATGATGAACATGGTGATGCTTGGCGCGCTCATCGCCAATTTACCGGTGCTGCCGCTTGAGGCCATCGAGAAAGCGCTGGACGGGCACCTGCCGGAGCGCCACAAACGCCTGCTGCCACAGAATTACAAGGCGCTCAAAGAAGGCGCCAAACACAAGTCGCTTTGATCATTCCTGAAGCCCGGGGAGGGCACTCCCTCCCCGGTACGCCCTCATTATGCGCCACCAGGGCCGCTCCAGCCCCGCACACACCCGCGCGGGCTGGTGCTTGCAAAAGTGCTTGCAAAAGTATTTCGTTTATGTTATAGTAATCACACTTAAGGATAATCATTACTGACACTCTCATATTTGATGTAAATCGCTCCAGTAGGAGTGGTTTTTTTCTATTGAGGGTGTTTAACTATCGGGGAAACTTTCCCATTACATCACTTGAAGGATAATGCCATGCCAGTTTCATTCCTTACATCCGAAGGGTATCAGAAACTACAGGAAGAACTTGAATTCCTGCGGACCACGAAACGCGAACAGATTGCAGACCGGCTGCATGAAGCGATCGAAGGCGGCGAGCTTCTGGATAACGCTGAGTTGGAAGCCGCGAAGAATGAACAGGCTTTCGTTGAGGGGCGCATCAAGGAGCTGGAAATCCTGCTGGCCACAGCCCGCGTGGTCGATGAAAAGGATGTGGACAAGGAAGTCATCCAGGTGGGCAACCGCGTTACCCTCCAGGAAGAAGGCTCGCGCGAGAAAGAAGAATATGAGATCGTAGGGGCGGCCGAGGCGGACCCAAAAGTCGGCAAGATCTCGAATGAATCCCCGGTGGGCAAAGCGCTGCTGGGTAAGCGCGTGGGGGATAAGGTGCAGGTGGAAGCACCTGGCGGCTCCTACACCATCAAGGTGTTGAAGGTGGGTTAATGGAAAAAGCCGGGGGTCACACCAGCTGTATGCCCGGGTGATCCAATCTCTGAATAGCAGAGGCCTGCCCCCGGAACACATCAGGGCGGGCTTCTTGATTAAAGCGAGGTAAATATGGAACTCACAGAGCTGGAAAAAATCCGTTTGGAAAAAATGCACCAGATGCGCGCCGAAGGGTTCGAACCTTACCCGACCCGCACTGAAGTGGACCAGACCGCGGCGCAGGCGATCCGGCGGTTTGAGGAGGCCGAAGCTGCCGGGGATAACACGACGCTCTCCGCCACGCTGGGCGGCAGGCTGCGCGCCATCAGAACGATGGGCAAGCTGGCATTCGCGCACATCGAGGATGGCAGCGGGCGTATTCAGCTCTTCCTGCGCGTCAACGAGGTGGGAGAGGAAGCGCTGCAGCGCTTTAAGGATCAGTTTGATATTGGCGATTTTATCCAGGCGAGCGGCGATGTGATCCGCACCCGCACCGGGGAGATCAGCCTTCTGGTAAGGGAGTACAAGATGCTGGCGAAGGCGATCACGCCCCTGCCGGCTGCCAAGGATGAAGTGGTGGACGGGCAGGTGGTGCGGCACGCCACACTCTCTGACCCCGAGACGCGCTACCGGCAGCGCTACGCCGACCTGGCGGTCAACCAGGAGGTGCGCAAGATCTTCCGCACCCGGGCAGCGGTGATCACCGCGAT
>CAYYBP010000115.1:0-2825 GCA_964470275.1 uncultured Anaerolinea sp.
AGAAACGCAAAGACCTTGTAGAAGTGAAGAACAACGCGGATAACACGATTTACTCCGCCGAAAAATTGATCCGTGAAAACGGTGACAAGATTCCCGAGGAAATGAAACGGGAGGTGGAAACATCCATCAGCAGCCTGCGCACCGAACTGAACTCGGAAGACGCCGGCCGCATACGCTCAGCAACCGAATCGCTCGGGCAGACCATCCAGAAGATTGGCGCCAGCATGTACCAGCAGCCTCCCTCGCCTGAGCAAGGCGCACCCGACGGTCAGACACCTCCGCCCGGACCGGAGAGCGGCGGGACTCCACCGGACGGAGACGCTGGGGATGTGGTCGACGGTGAATTCAAGCAGGTTTGATCGTCTCAAAGCGATTCAGGTATAATCTGGCAGGGCGTTTCGGCTCAATGGGTCTGAACGCCCTACCTGTTTACCATACTGATTTAGTGGAAAATACGCATGACCAAACGTGATTATTATGAAGTACTGGGTGTCAACCGCAACGCCTCGCAGGAGGAGCTGAAATCGGCTTTCCGCACGCTGGCGCGCAAGTATCACCCAGACATGAACAAGGAAGCGGACTCCGAAGAGAAGTTCAAAGAGATCAACGAGGCTTACGCCGTTCTTTCTGACACAGACAAGCGCCGGGCATACGACCAGTTCGGACATGCCGGCGTCAATGGCGCGGGTGGGGTGCCGGATTGGTCGACGATGGACTTTGCCGACATCTTCGGCGAGTTCTTCGGCTTCGCCACCGGGGCATCACGCCAACGGCAGAACGCCCCCCGGCGCGGACAGGACCTGGCTTACACCGTCACCCTCACCTTTGAGGAAGCCATCTTTGGCGTCGAAAAAGACGTCGAGGTCACGCGGGATGAGGTGTGCGGCACCTGCCGCGGCAGCGGCTCTGAACCGGGCACGAACCCGGTCAAATGCAGCAACTGCGGCGGGCGCGGAGAAGTTCGCCAGGTGAGACAGACCTTCCTGGGCTCGATGGTGCAGGTGGCCACATGCCCGACCTGCAATGGAAAAGGCGAGATCATTACCACACCCTGCCACACCTGCCGCGGCCGAGGGTTGGAGCGAAAAACGTTCATCAAGAAGGTTGCCATCCCGGGCGGCGTGGATAACGGCACCCAGATCCGCCTGGCGGGCGAAGGCCAGCCTGGCATCAACAATGGTCCCACCGGCAACCTTTATATCGAAGTCAAGGTAAAGAGCCACAAGTTCTTCCGCCGCAAGGGCAACGACATCCTGTTAGACCTCAACATCAATATCGCCCAGGCATCGCTTGGCGCCGATATTGAAGTGCCCACAGTCGACGGGCCAGCCAGACTGGTCATCCCGGCCGGCACCCAGCCCGGAAAAGTGTTCACCATGCGCGGAAAAGGCAGCCCGATCCTGCGCACCAACAACCGCGGCGATCAGCTGGTGATCATCAACGTCGACATCCCCTCCCGCCTGACGGACGAGCAGCGCAAGCACCTTGAAGCGCTCGCCGCCAGCATGGGCACCGAGGTCCGTCCGCAGGAAAAAAGTTTCCTCGATTCATTGCGCGAGGTGTTCGGTGGCTGACGCAAAATGGCTGCAGGTTTCCCTCACCGTGGATGGCGAGCTGGCTGAAGCCGTCTCCGAGGTGCTGGATCGTTTTACCAGCGGCGGCGTGGTGGTGGAAACGAACGTCAAATACAACAACGCCGAGGACATCGGTACGCCCTACGGACCGGTGAAGGTGTACGGGTACCTGGTGATCGATGAGCAACTGGAAGATAACCGCCGCAAACTCGAAGAAGCCCTCTGGCATCTGAACACGATCCTCCCCCTGCCGCAGGCTGAATACAAAGAGATCCAGGATGAAAACTGGATGGCAGCCTGGAAGGACCACTACCATCCCATTCCCATCGGCAGGCGGCTATTAATCCTGCCGGCGTGGATCGAACAGCAGGACCCGGAACGGATAGCCGTGAAGATCGACCCGAGCATGGCATTCGGCACAGGCACCCACCCCTCCACGCAGCTCTGCATGGAACTGGTGGAGGACTATACCCGCGCCGCTCAGCCTGTGATCGACATCGGCTGCGGCTCAGGCATCCTCTCGATCGCGGCCATCAAGATGGGCGCCAGCCGCGCTTTGGGCGTGGATATCGATGCCGCTTCGGTAAAAGCAACCCGCGAAAACAGCAGCGCCAACGGCGTGTTGGACCAGGTCGAAGTCGGCCTGGGGTCTGTCCAGGAGATCCAGAAAGGGGTGTTCTCGATCCGCCGCGCCCCGCTTGTGCTGGCGAACATCCTCGCTCCCGTGCTGATCCACCTGTTTGACGATGGCATGGCTGACCTGGTAGCCCCCGGCGGTAATATCATCCTGGCAGGCATCCTGGCAGAACAGGCTGCGGGCGTTCGCGCGGCCGCAGAGGCTTATGGATTGAGATTCATCGAACAGCGACAAATCGGCGACTGGGTGGCGCTTGTAATGCAGAAAGAATGAAAATACATCTGTTCTCAATGACCCGCGAAAGCGGGTTTTTCTAATTCACCTGAATCCTGATAAGTTATACTACCCTCATGAATGGTCTTATCTTTCGAGCGGTGGAGCGGAGCGATGCCGGGCGCATCGCTGAGATTTACAATCCGTATATCACCGGCAGCACAATTACATTTGAAGAACAGCCGATAACAGCCGCGGAAATCGAAAAGCGAATCCTCGCCAGCCACATCGTCGATTTACCGTGGCTATGCGCCGAAAAGGATGGAAATGTCATTGGCTACGCCTACGCCGCCCGTTGGCGCGAGCGATCGGCTTACCGTTACACCGCCGAGACAACCATT
>CAYYBP010000115.1:2844-7114 GCA_964470275.1 uncultured Anaerolinea sp.
GGCAGGTATACACGTGGCAATGGCGGTGATCACCCTGCCCAACCCCGCCAGCGTGGCGCTTCACGAGAGGCTCGGGTTTACAAAGGTTGCCCACTTTGTCGAGGTGGGCTTTAAATTCAACCGCTGGCTTGACGTGGGGTACTGGCATTTTTTTCTGTGATCCCTCGATCCATCCGTCGTTCAATTATGACGGGTATTCGCTGCGATACGGGGCTTTCTCCTCGAGTTCTCCCACGTATTCCGCCAGGTTGATGTGGCCAAGCATCTGCCTGATCGCCTGGATCTCACCGGTATGGTACCAGTAGTGGTAAATGACTCGCTGCATGGCAGACCCGAGGGTTTGCCCGACCGATTTTCCGTGCCGCAGCAGGTCCGATTGCAGGTCCGCCGTGGTGATCTTTTCCAGGCGCGGAGCGCTCTCGCGGGTTACACCTCTCCAATATTTCATAACTTCCTCCAGACCCGGCGCGCTTTTTGAGGACCCATACGCGAAGCGCGCGTTCAGGTCTGGGTAGAGAACTTTCCCCTGCAACAGGTCTAGCCAGTATTTCTGCTCATGCCAGGCGATGTGCCCCACGATCCAGCTGATGCAGTTCATCGGTCCCAGTTTCTTTTTCGCGTCGTCGGAAGACAGGTTTTGCAGACCCCGCTCAAACTCGCTGCGGGTGAAAAATAATTGAGCCACCATTGGATGTATCATGTCCACCTCCATCGCATTGATGCCCGCGTAACTCGATGTCCATATACATCATACATCGACCGGAGGTAGAAACCAACAACCGGCCTACTTTCAGCCGGTTGTCATAAGCCTGTCGATAGTCTTATTCCAAGATCTCAAACGAGGTGGTGATCTCAGCCTTGCCGCGCAACGTCGCGGCGACAGAGCAGTATTTCTTTTCTGATAACTCGATCGCTTTTTCCGCGTCCTTGGCCAACAATCCAGCTCCTTTCAGGCGGTAAGTAAGATGGATCTTGCGGAAAGTCCAGGGTGGGTCTTGCTCCTGTTCGGCTTCCGCGCTGATATCCAGCGACTCGAGGGCGATGCGTTTCTTGGTCAGGATCTCCACCACGTCCACAGCGGTGCAGGACGCGAGCGCCACCAGCATCAATTCAGAGGGTTTCATGCCGACCCCTTCATCCGGCGTGGAGAGCACGACCGAATGGTTGGTCGAATCGATGCCGATGAATTTCTTGCCGCCGATCCATTTTACGCTTGCAGAACTCATGTATTCCTCCTTGTTATACGATTAGAACCGGTTGATCAAGTCGATCATTCCGCTGGCCAATTTTTTTCGCTCTGTGAGCGAACCCTCGCCTTTAACCAGGCAATCATTCACCATCTTTTGTTGGTAGGCTGCGACGGTCCTTTGAAGGGCCGCGCGCACCGCCGCGAATTGCTGCAATACTTCGGTGCAATCACGCTCTTCTGTGATCATTCGGTCAATCCCCCCCAGCTGCCCCTGCAGCCGTATCAGCCGGTTGTGAAGCTTCTGTAGTTCCTGGTCGTTATGATTTTCCATGTGAACCTGGCACGCAGGTTAGGTTAACCTGCTCAGGAAAAGCCGCTGGAACTCGAACCGCAGCTCGACGAAGAGGAATCGCCCGTGGATACCCCTCCGGATGCAAACAATGAGAGCTTTTTGCGCGTTTTTGTGCTTTCACAACTCGGGCAAGATGGGCGCTCGCCGGACTGGTCGAAGCGCATCATTTTTTCGAAATCCCGCCCGCAACTCTCGCAACTGTACTCGTATAATGGCATACATCCTCCAAATATATTTATACTCCTGGGGAGTATTTGCAGATTATACCATTTTTTTGATTCTCCGGAACCTGGGAGAGAAGGAATTTTCATGCTTGACATTGAACAAATGTTCGTGTATTATTATAGTACAAATGACCGATAATAAAGGCGGCTCAGGAGGTTAATATGGCAAGACGACAACCCGGACTCAGCGAGAGACACCGCAGGATAATGGAATTCTTAACCAAATTCCAGGATGCCCACGGCTACTCACCTTCCATCAGGCAGATCGGTGACAGCATCAACGTAAAGTCAACATCCCTGGTTGATTACTACCTCAACCAGCTGCAAACAATGGGGTACATTGACCGTGAAGATCGGATTTCCCGCAGCATTCGCGTGCTTCAGCCTGTTTCGCCTGCATTCTCATTGTCTGAAGCGGTTGGCGACACCCTCCGCAGCGCGGGGAACGCGCTGGCTGACCTGGTGCAGATTCCCATCGCCGGCAGGATTGTGGCCAGCGAACCGATCCCCATGCCGGTCTCTGACCTGAACTACTACGACGCCGAGTCCAGCGTGGATATCGCCCGCAGCCTGCTGCCCTCCAAAGACACCAGCGACCTCTTCGCGCTCGAAGTGAGCGGAGATTCAATGGTGGATGCGATGGTGAACGATGGTGATATCGTCGTCATGAAGAAAGCCGCCTCTGCCACCAATGGTGAAATGGTCGCGGTCTGGCTGGACGACAAGGACGAAACCACGCTCAAGTATTTCTACAAGGAAGCCGGCCGCATCCGCCTGCAGCCCGCCAACCCCAACATGAGCCCGATCTACGTGCAGGACCCCAAGAGCTTGCGCATCATGGGCAAGGTCGTGCTGGTCATCCGCCAGGTGCACTCGGTGGCGGGATAATTTCATCACATAGATAAAAAAACCTCCCATACGGGAGGTTTTTTTATTGACGAGCAGAAGAACTTAGGCCAGTTCTACAACGCCACCGGCTTCTTCAAGTTTCTTCTTGGCATCATTGGCGGCTTCCTTGCCAACGGCGCTGAGGACCTTGGAACCAGCGGTCTCTGCCATGGTCTTGGCTTCCACCAGGCCGAGGTTGGTGAGGGTGCGGATGACCTTGATGACTTCGATCTTCTTGGGACCGGGATCCTTGAGAACGACATCGAACTCGGTCTTCTCTTCCACGGGTTCAGCAGCAGCGGCTGCGGCGGGTCCAGCGGCAACAGCCACAGGAGCGGCGGCGGAAACGCCCCATTTTTCCTCAAGCGCTTTCACAAGCTCTGCAGCTTCGAGAACGGTCAACGCGCTCAGCTGCTCAATAAGTTTTTCCATATCTGCCATTTCAAAAATCTCCTTAGATTTATTTATTTTATTATCATTCGTCCCGGATCATTCCGGGGATTGAGCCCTGAGATCAGCCAGCGACTGGCGCTTTTTCTGAATAGGCTTTGACAACAGCTGCCATCGAACGGGCAGGTTCAGCCAGGGTGCGGACCAGCTTGGTCGCGGGGGCTGAGATGACGCCGAGAAGCATGGCGCGCATTACAGGCAATGACGGTAGATCCGCCAGGGATTTGACCTGTTTGTCAGTGATCAGGTCCTTACCCAGGAAACCACCTTTGACCTTGCGCGTATCTACTCCCTTAATAAAATCAGCGAAAACTTTCGCCAGCGCCGGGGGATCGTTGAAGGCGAAACCAACCAGCGACGTTCCCTCAAACATTTCAGTTTTTGGGAAACCCTGGGTTTCGAGCGCGCGGGTAAAGAGCGTGTTTTTCACCAGGTGGATCTCGCTGCCTGCTTCGCGGGCTTTCGCGCGGAACATGTCGATATCCTTCATGGTCAGACTCTTATAATCGAGCACGAACATCGCCTCGCTTTCGGTCAGCCACTTTTCATACAGGGCGGTCATGTCGACCTTTTGCTTCTTTGTAAAGGCCAATGAAAATTACCTCCTTCCTTAAAAAATAATCAGTCTTTATCCGGGTCTGCCGTATAAAGACTGATTCCTAATCCCGTATCCAGGGTGTTCTCTTCAGGACCGTCTTCACCTCGGCAGGATATTAAGTCTTTTCAGACACCGGCTTTCTTTGGTGAACCGCCAAACAATTCGTCCAGCGGGTGGTATTATACCACTATTTTTCAGACGCGATATTCAGTGCCTGCAGCGGGTCGACCTTGATGCCGGGGCCCATGGTGGCAGCGACTGAAATCTTCTTGATATAGGTTCCCTTGGCTCCGGCCGGTTTGGCCTTCTTAAGCGCTTCCATAAAAGCCGAGAAGTTTTCGAATAACTTCTGGGCATCAAATGAAGCCTTGCCGATGGGAACGTGGATATTGGCAGTCTTGTCCAGCCTGAATTCGATACGACCGGCTTTCGCCTCGTTGATTACCCGGGGCAGGTCTTCCGCCGCGCAGACGGTTCCAGCCTTGGGGTTTGGCATCAGGTTGCGGGGACCGAGGACACGCCCGAGGCGGCCGACCTTGCCCATCATATCCGGTGTGGCGATCGCCACA
>CAYYBP010000116.1:0-7099 GCA_964470275.1 uncultured Anaerolinea sp.
GCTGCGGGTCTGTGGAGTCCAAGATTGTCAATCCCAGCCCGTTGGCGCTTCGGCTTTGGTCATAGGCATTCACCGTTGCGAGCACCTCAGGCGCCAACGAAGAACCCCCCATTCCTAATAACACCGCATCTGTAAATCCCTGCTCTCTTAACTGACTGGAGAGATCACTGAATTCGTCAATTTTCTCCAGTCCATCCGCGGGGGCATGAATCCAGTTCATGCGGTTGCAAATTTCTTCCTGTCCAGCGGGATCCTGCGTCCATAATGAAGGATCCTTGGCGTGAAACCGGTGAGAAAAATCCAAATTTTCTAATCGAGCGATCGCCTCGCGAATCGGGATTGCCAGCTCTCCGACTTCTGCAACCGCATCTTTACGGCGTAACTCAACAGAGTCTAATAACGCTCTATACGAGTTTGAAAAAGCCTTTACCCCTTCCTCTTCCAATTCGCGTGTTATGGTTTCGATGGATATTCCCAGGTCTTTCAAATGAGTAAATATTCTTGTCTCATCCTCCAGGTTTCCACTCAGGCGGTTAATTACCTGTCCATGGTCGAAGAAAGCGGTCAGCGTCGCTGGCGGGACGGTATTAACCGTCTCTGGACCCATGAGTTCTTCTACATAAACCGTGTCGCGATATGCCGGGTTTTTTGTGCTGGTTGACGCCCACAGGGGTCTTTGCACCTGGGCGCCGGACTTTTTCAAATGTTCAAATCGTTCGCCATGGAATATCTCTTTGAATGCGCGATACGCCAGTTTCCCGTTGGCGATGGCCGCCTTCCCCGCCAGTTTGCCATACTCCACCTGGGAAATTTTGACACTCTTAACCATTTTATCCAATATGCCATCAATTTTGGTGTCGACCCGCGACACGAAGAATGAGGCCACTGAAGCGATCGTGTCAACCGGCTCTTCCTGTTTTTGCCTGTCTTCAAGCCCATTAATGTACGCTTCCATCACCTCACGATATCGCTTCAGCGAGAATATCAGCGTGACATTTACATTGATTCCTTCGGAGATAGCACTTCGGATCGCGGGCAAACCCTCTTTCGTGGCAGGGATCTTGATCATCAGATTCTTGCGGGCAACCTTATTCCACAATCGCCTGGCATCTTTAAGCGTCAACTGTGTATCGTAAGCGTATACCGGGTTCACCTCCAGGCTTACAAAACCATCTCGTCCCTCTGTCTTAAGATAGACAGGTAAAAACAGCTCTGCGGCTTTTTGAATATCTTCCACGGCCATTTCCCAGAAGATAGTCTCGCTATTCAAGCCTGCCCAAGCCATCGGTTTCAGGCTCTCATCGTATACCCGTGATTCTGAAATTGCCTTTTGAAAAATTGTGGGGTTGGATGTAATTCCCTTAATTTTCTCTGCGGTGATCAATCGCTCGATCGTCCCATCCAACAGCAAAAGGCGTTGAATGTTGTCGTACCACAGTGACTGTCCGACCTGGTTAATATGGTTCAGAACGTCCACTTTTGCTTCCTTATGACAAGAATTATTGTTTTTGCTCTAATTTCAATACTTTATTAAAGCGGCGTTCAAATCTTTCCTCAGTCTGGAATTCCGCTTTTATAAAAGCCCGGATGAGTTCTTTTACCAGTTCTATTCCAACGATGCGGCTGCCCAGGCAGAGCACATTCATATTATCGTGCTCCACTCCCTGGTGCGCTGAATAGGTGTCGTGACACACAGCGGCGTAGATCCCTTTGATCTTGTTAGCCGCAATACACGCGCCAACCCCGGATCCGCAAACCAGGATGCCGCGGTCTGCCAGCTTCTCTTTTATCGCTGTTCCAAGCTTAGCCGCGTAATCCGGGAAGTCCACCGGTTCCTGGTCATATGTCCCAAGATCCAATACTTCCACCCCCATGGTTTGCAATACATTAATAATTTCGTCTTTGATCATAAACCCGGCATGATCTGCCGCCACAGCTACGCGCATAATACCCTCTTATCCCAGGATTTTCCGTGCTCGTTGATAAACATTTTCCACAGTGTATCCGTATTTTTCCATCAAAATCTTGTAAGGGGCAGAAGCACCGTAGCCTTCGATACTGATGATCTCCCCGCCATCTCCAACCCATTTCTCCCAGCCTGCTCCAATACCCATTTCGACTGCCAGACGCTTCTTGACAGCACCGGGCAAAACGGATTCTCGATAACTTTCCGGTGTGCTTTTGAAGAGCTCCCAACATGGAAACGACACAACCCGGACGGAGCTGCCTTCTTCCGCCAAACGTTGGCCTGCTTCAAGCACCAGGCTGACTTCGGATCCCGAAGCCATTAGAATGATCTCTGGCGTCCCTTCACCCATATCCGCCAGCACGTAAGCGCCCTGATGCAGCCCAATAGCAGGCGCCAGTGTACTTCTATCCATGGTGGGAAGCGCCTGCCGCGTCAGCGCAAGCAAGGTAGGTCCATCTTTTCGTAAGATGGCCGCTTTCCAGGCTTCGACGGTCTCATTGGCATCCGCCGGCCGGATAACGTTAAGGTTGGGGATCGCTCGCAACGCGCACAGATGCTCAACCGGCTGGTGCGTGGGTCCATCCTCACCTAATCCGATACTGTCGTGTGTCATGATCCATATCGTATGCAGGTGAGACAACGCCGAAATGCGCAGCGCACCGCGCATATAATCCGTGAAAACCATGAATGTCGCGCCGAATGGGATAAATCCGTCGTGGTACGCGATGCCATTAACAATCGCACCCATTCCATGCTCGCGCACCCCAAAATGGAGATAACGCCCCTTGTGGTCGGTTTTCTGGTAATCGCTGCTGTCTTTGATGCTTGTGTTGTTTGAGGGTGTCAGGTCCGCTGACCCTCCGATCAGTTGCGGAAGCGATCCTGCGATCGCATTGATCACCTGCCCAGATGCCACACGGGTGGCGATGCCTTTCTCGTCTGTTGAAAAAACAGGCAAGGCTTTCATCCAGGCGTCGCCTAACTCGCCGGTCATACGACGTGTTAATTCCTCCCAATCCGCCGGGCGGGAATTACTGTATTGCGTGGTCAGCCTTCCCCACTCCTCTGCCTTGCGAGACCCATTTTTACCGATTTCTAGAAAATGCCGTTTGACATCTTCTGGAATATAGAAGTCCGGTTCTACCGGCCAGTTGAGATTCATTTTGGCAGCAGCCAGTTCTTCAACTCCCGGAGGTTCACCATGTGCTTTGGCAGTGTCCTGGCGCGTTGGCAAACCGAATCCGATATGCGTTCGGCAGATGATCAATGTCGGTCGTGGATCGCGTTTCGCGGTCTGAATAGCCGCATCGATCATTTCCACATCATTGCCATCTTCCACGCGCAGCACCTGCCAGCCGTAGGCTTCAAATCGTTTCCCCCTGTCCTCCGTGAATGCCAGTTCAGTGGACCCGTCAATGGTGATGCGGTTATCATCATAACAATAGATAATCTTACCAAGCCCCAGGTGACCAGCGAGCGATGCCGCTTCAGAAGCGACTCCCTCCATTAAGTCGCCATCGGTGACGATGCCATACACATAATGATCGATGATCTGGAACCCTTCCCGGTTGTAACGTTCTGCCAGCATTGATTCCGCGATCGCCATCCCCACACCATTGGCGAACCCCTGCCCTAACGGGCCGGTGGTTGTTTCAACGCCAGGGGTCAATCCGTATTCAGGGTGACCGGGCGTGATGGAGCCCCATTGTCTGAAGTTCTTCAAATCGTCCAAGGATAGAGCAAAACCAGTCAGGTGCAGCATGCTGTATAAGAGCATTGACCCATGTCCGCCGGAGAGTATGAACCGATCCCGATTCCACCATTTGGGGTTGGTCGGGTCAAATTTCAGATGGCGACTCCAAATGGTGTAAGCAATGGCGGCTGTGCCCATGGGCAGCCCTGGGTGGCCGGAATTTGCTTTTTGAACCCCGTCGGCAGACAGGAAGCGGAGTGTGTTGATCGCAGATTGCTCAAGTTCTGGCATATACCCTCCGAAATTGGTTTCTGTAATTTTACCATCCAAAAAAAAAGCCGGGATCGCTCCCGGCTCTCACTCATGACTTTTTCAGATACGTGCGTTTTTCAATCGCAGGCTATTGGTGACGACAAATATACTGCTGAATGCCATCGCCCCTGCTGCCAGCATCGGGTTCAGCAAGCCCATTGCCGCTACCGGGATGAGAATAATGTTGTAGATAAACGCCCAGAACAGGTTTTGTTTGATGGTCTTCAAGATGCTATGAGAAAGCTTGATCGCCCTGACGACCCCAAGCAGGTCGCCCCCAACCAGTGTGATGGGCGCCGCGGCCATGGCTACATCCGTTCCGGTGCCGACCGCTATCCCGAGGTCGGCCTGTGCCAGCGCGGGCGCGTCGTTGATCCCGTCCCCAACCATCCCGACAACCCTCCCGCCAGCCTGGTATTTCTGAACCTCCTCGATCTTCCGCGCTGGCAGCACCTCAGCAACCACCTCGCTGATATTCGCCTGTTTGGCAATGACCTGGGCAGTCTGCTGATTGTCGCCGGTGATCATGACAGTTCTGATCCCGAGTGCGTTTAATTCCTCGATCGCCTGCCTGGATGTTGTCTTGATCGTATCTGCCACCGCGATCAACCCGATGGCTTTTCCCTTGGCAGCCACAACTGTGAGAGTTTTACCTTCGTTTTGAACCCGCTCAATAACGGGCAAATGCGCATCCATTTGAATGCCTTCCCCCTTCAAATAACTGATCGTGCCAATCAATACTTCAGTCCCCGCGACCAGCCCCCTGACTCCCTTGCCTGGAATGGCAGAAAAATCAGCCGGCGATTCCAATGGAATCTCACTCTCTGTTGCGGCAGCGATGATCGCTTCTCCGATCGGGTGCTCGCTGCCCTGCTCAATACTCGCTGCGAGTTTTAATACCTCGAGTTCGCTTATATCCTCGGCAAACGAAATGATATCGGTAACTTTTGGTTGGCCAATTGTGATCGTACCGGTCTTGTCGAGCAGTATCACATCAACATTGCCGGCTTTCTCAAGCGCTTCCGCTGCCCGGTAGATGATGCCATTTTCTGCACCGCGACCCGTGCCTACCATAATGGCTGTTGGCGTAGCCAGCCCCATGGCACATGGGCAGGCGATGACGAGGACTGCCACCATGTGCATAAGCGCGGTGGTCAATCGGCTGGTGCCCATACCAGACATGGATTGGGGTTGAAGAAAAAACCACCCCAGGAAAGTGAGAAGGGCAATGCCGATCACAACCGGTACGAACACCGCTGAGACCCGGTCCGCCAACTTTTGTATAGGGGGTTTAGTCTCCTGGGCTTTTTCGACCAGGTTCACGAGCTGAGCCAGAACAGTATCTTTGTCGATGCGCGTGGCTTCCATCCTGATCAGCCCATATTTGTTGAGGGTTGATCCGATGACTTCGTCACCCGCCTTCTTCTCCACGGGCATTGATTCTCCGCTTAACATGGATTCATCCACAGAGGTGGTGCCTTCGAGAATGACGCCATCCACCGGGATCTTTTCTCCGGGCCGGATCACCAGATTGTCCCCAACTTGTATATCCTTGAGAGGAATTTCTTCTTCCCTGCCCTCGCGCACGATCCTGGCTGTCTTGACCCGCAACGACAGCAATTTTTGGATCGCGGAACTGGTTTGTCCTTTGGCTCTCGCCTCGAGATATTTGCCAAGCTTGACCAGGGTAATGATCACAGCGGAGGTTTCGAAGTACGAATGCCCGGCGAGCAGGCCTAGCGCAATTGGTATGGAATACAAATACGCCACCGATGACCCCAGCGCAATGAGCACATCCATGTTCGCAGAGCCGTTTTTTAACGCTTTGTAAGCGCCGATGTAATATTGCCTCCCGACAATGAACTGGACCGGTGTTGCGAGCGCCAATAATACCAAATCGAACCCTCTGAAGTTCGCCACACTGGAGGGTAATACTCCCAGGTCTCGTGACATGGAAAGAATGAAGAGCGGAATTGTGAAAATCAACCCAAGGATCAACAATCGTTTCTGTTGATTGACCATTCTCTGACGCGCCGAGTATTCCTCCTCCCCTTCACCGGTGGCCAGGTAGGTTGAGTCAAACCCGGCAGACGCGATCGCTTTTTGTATCTCGTCCACAGTGATAACTGACGGAATATACTCAATCGTCAATCTCGATGTGGTTGTATTGAGATCCGCGGTTCGCACGCCGAATTCAGTTTTCAGGCGTTTTTCAAGGCGCGTTCCGTCAATCGAGTCGTTAATTTTGTTGATCAGGAATCGGGCTTCTTCTGTGGCGATCCCGTATCCGATATCAACAACCCGATTAATGATCTTCTCAGGGTCAACGCGGTTCTGATCATAGTCAATGGTGGCTTTTTCAGTAACCAGGTTCACAACGGCACCGCCAACACCGTCCATTTTTTTCAGATTGCGTTCAATGGTTGCCACGCAATTGGCACAGGTCATCCCGGTCACTGATACCGTCAGCTGCTTCATGAGTCTTCCTCGCTATGCGGTTCTCAAGGTTTTTGAACCGGGTAATTGATCTCTTCGAGCAGTTTTTCGATAACTCCTTCGTTTGCCGGGGGATCAAAACTGACAGTAACGGCTTTGCTTTCAACATCGACGTCCACTGAATTAACGCCTTTTACTTCCTGTAATTCCATCTTGATCGTGTGGGCGCAGTGATGGCAAGAAATTGATGGTACCTTGTATTGAATGGTTGTCATATTATCTCCTTTATCCATTTATTATTTTACTTATTTTGACAATATTTGTCCAGTTTGTTCAACCAATCCTTTTTGCTTGACAACAAAAAGATTTACTCTTAGCATTCAGCTATTGAAAGGGATCAAATCAATGTCGCTTACCGGGAAGACGATCTTCATCACGGGTGCTGCCCGCAGGCTTGGCCGGGCGGCTGCGCTGGCGTGCGCTACAAACGGAGCTGACCTCGTCTTGCATTACAACACCTCGCTGCAAGACATTAATCAGACAGCCAACGAAGTTCAGTCACTTGGCCGTAGATGCTGGTTGGTTCAGGCTGATCTGTCGAATAGACTGGAGATTGCCAGCCTGACCCAGAAACTTGTCGACCTCCCTTCCCTCTATGGCTTGATCAACAACGCTTCAATATTCAAATC
>CAYYBP010000117.1:0-7016 GCA_964470275.1 uncultured Anaerolinea sp.
CTCCGCGCTCACTTTGATTTAACAACAAGCCAGTTCTCCCCGGAACTGGCTTGTTGCTTACGCATAATGTATCTCATTTCGCCTGACGGATCGCCGACTTGACCAGCTGGACGAGCTTGCTGACCAGGTCGATGCTGATCACGACTACCAGGAAGACCAGGAACCAGCGCACGAAGTCATTCTGTAGTAGCATCTGGATGCCAGTGATGGCTTCAGGCGGGAAGCCCTGGCGGATGGCGGTCGTGGCATCAAACGAAATGAGAGTGCCGGCGCGCAGCAGGGCGGCGGTGAGCGCCAGCTCGGAGGCCTTGATGCCAATCTCGAACAGCCGTGTGAACAGGCTACGGCGTTGGCGGATGAACATCACGATATTGAGCACGAGCCCCAGCCCGATATTGACCGCGATCCAGGGGATGAAGGCTTTGAAGGCTTCGGTGAAGACCGGCGCCATGCGCCATTTTCCATCCGCATACCACCAGAAGCCGGCCAGCTGGTCAAACAGAAAGAGGAAGAAGACCAGTTCCAACACCCCGAAAGTCAGCCCCAGCGCCAACTCCCAGACGTGCACCTTATCAGGTTCTGCAACGACCTCGGGGAGGTCGCTCACCTTCCAGTGTTTTTCCTCTTCATTCAAACCTTCGAGGGCTTTCCCCGCGTTCACCTGCGGGAACCAGCGCGTGAGCACCATGAAGATGACGGCAGCGGTGCCGATGATGCCCACCGCAACCTGCCAGGCATTGCCGAACATTTCCCAGATGCTCCAAAACGGGCTCTTGCCGCCGCTGAGGATGAGCGAGAGCAGACCGGCGAACAGCACTGCCGCGACCACAATGGGGGTAAGGATGGTGACAATCAACCTGAACATCTGGTTGTGCTGCGGACCGATGAGGGCATCGCCCTGCCGGTAACCTGCGGCGACAGTGCCCGGTGAACCCAGCTTGCGCAGCTCCTCCTCAAGCGCGGTCTCGTCGAGCGTCTCTTCCGGTGCATAATGGTCCTCGAGAGTGTCCATGAAGTTGGCGCGGATCTCGGCGATGATGTCCTTCCTGCCCTGCCAGGGCAGGCGGCGTTCCACGGCGAGCAGGTAGCGCTCCAGCATTACTTGACTTTTCTCCGATAGTTTCATTTCACGATCTCCTTTATGATCACAAGTTGTTCCATCCAGTCGCGTCGCAAGGCCTCAAGCACGGCAAGGCCGAGTTCGTTCAACTGGTAATATCGCCTGGGGCGAGCATCGTCGAGTTCCCAGTCACTCTTCAGGTACCCCTGGGTTTCCAGCCGCCGCATGAGCGGGTAGAGGGTATCCTGTGTCACCTGGAAGCCTTTTTCCTCCAGCTGTTTGAGTAGCGAGTAACCGTATTCCTTCTGCTCGAGCTGACTCATCACGACCAGCACGATCAACCCACGGCGCAGTTCCGCGCTCAATCTTTCCACATGTTCCGAAATTACCTCTGGTTCGATCATGCACTTATTATACTGTATATAATACAGTATTGTCAATAGGCAATATTGAGATTTAGCAGACCAATTTAATAAAATGTTTGGGTTTTGTAGATTCTCAATAAAAAAACCAGCCCGCGAAGGGGCTGGTTTTGGTTCTACTTGTTTTCTTTATTGGCTGCCTGCCGGTATTGCATGTATCCCTGGAACACCTGGAAAAGCCCCAGCAGGATCAGGCCGAGGGTGAGGAAGTTCGAATTCCCGGCCCCGGTCTGGTTGGATGTGTTGATGAAATACAAGACCACACCGCCTGCGGCGAACAACGCGCCGGTGATCATCATCTTGCGCGCGCTGTTCCGGGTCACTTCAGGCTTGGCGCGCAGTTTTGCCCCGGCCCGGATGTATCCCTTGACCCCGTCACTTGTCTCCGACAGGTACCAGTCCTCTTCGTTCATCTTCTCCAGCCCGCGCACGGTGAACTCGGTGCGTTTGGGGATGGTGAGGAGCACCTCGGATTCAGAATCCGGTGAGGTGTGCAGTTCCAGGTCATTGCCGATGGCTTCAACATTCTGGATGGCGAAAATGTGGGTATCGCCGGCGATGTAACCGGTGACCCCGCTGGAGGTGGTGACAGTCACCCACACTTCCTTCTTCTTGCGGATGACTTTGCCGATCTCGAACTCTTCGCCTTTGTGCAGCGAGGTGAGCGAGATGGATTCAACGCTGGGATCCTGCAATACACGGGCGGTATCATCAGTTAATGAGGCTTTCATTATTCTTCTCCTTGAATTATTTGACTTTCGTAAATCTCGGTCGCCCAGTGTTTTTGCGAGGCGCATTCATTCGCCCATTCCTCTTCGCTGAGGCGGATCTCGAGGGCGGAGACGCGCGGGTCATCCAGGTTGTCGAGCACCGGGGTGCGAACTTCAGCCCGCGGGCGCGGGTTGTGCGGCGGGGTGGAGGTTTCGAGTGCGTCGCGGATCTTACGCTGCGTGTTGCGCAGGTGCAGCCACACGCCGATGATCACCGCACCGCCAGTGCCGACCAGGTATGGCCAATAGTCTTTGAGGCTGCCCAGCGTGGAATCGACCGGGATGATCCTGGTCATGAGCAGCAGCCCGGCGCAGGCGATAACTGCACCGACCGTGTATAACCTGGAGTAGATGCGGGCGAGCCTGCCCAGCGGGGTGTGGTCGTTCTCGAATTCCTCGGAAAAACCGACGAAATCCGCGCGGTAGCACGACTCGCACACGCGGATGCGCAGGCGGTAGGGCTGGTTGACGTTGTACTGCTGGCGGTAAAGCCCCATGCGCTTGCGCCCGGCTCTCAGCCTCAATTTGTGGCTTTCGTAGTATTCCGCCGGCAGCGCACCGCAGCGCGAGCAGCGGGCGGGATGGTTGAGGACCAGCCCGTCACTCAGGGCGGTCTGGACTTCTTTCAGCGGGACGAGCAGTTTCAGTGGCAAAAAACTTCTCCGGGACGTGGTAATCACACAGCCTACCAATTGTAACCGAAAAAGAAATGCGCTCCCCGTGTGTTTTGGGGAGCGCAGGAGTGCGGCTTACTTTTCCAGGTCGTCGAGCCGGGTGAGGATGCGCTCAACGATGGCGGCCATTTCCTCAAGCGAAGGCGTTTTTGTCAACGTCTCCACGTCGCGCGTTTTCCCCTTCCTGGCTGCCTGAGCCGGCGTCTCTTCGAGCACGAATTTTCCATCCAGCCTGGTTACCTTAAACATACGGCATCACCTCCACGCATAACTTGCCGTTGCCGGCGGCGCAGTACTTCCGGCGGTCAGCCGGCTCGATGACGAAGATGCCCCAGTTGGCAGTGGAAAGCAGGAAGTGCCCTTTGCCCTGCTCGAGCTTCACCTTCTCCCTGAGGTTATTCACCATCACCTCAACCTCTTCCTCGCCGGGGCAGGATACATCGATGCGCAGGTCCGGCCCGGACTGGTAGGCAAGGATCGTCTCGCCGGATCTGCCGTTGCAGGCCAGGTAGAACCTGCCGGCGTACTCGCTCATGCTGGCGTCGACGTACTCGATCGACTCGCCGAGACTCCGGTTGTAATCCTCAAGCAGGGATTGCTGAAAGGTTTTGATGTTGCCGTCCTTGTCGCGTACGACCGAAATCATTTATCTCCTCACTTCCATGCAAGTATTCTGATATAGCCAGTGTTCGAAAAGCGCCGGGTGGAGTAACAGGTGCCGGAGGTCGCGTCGCTGCCGGACTGGTAGTACACGTTGGTGGCGGTGAAGCCGATGGGTGCCTTGGCGTGGGTGGTATCCATGACGTTGCCGATGATGACATTCTCCCCCGATCCGTCCGCCGCGGTGGCGTGATAAACGATGAAAAACCGCGGCACGCTACCGAGGTTGTGCGCTTTGGTGTAGGCTGTGGTGGTGGTCACCGCGAACCAGCCGCTGTCATAATGCGCGGAGGGCAGGGAATTGTAGCGGTACGAGATGACGCTGGTGAAAGCGCTGCCGGACCAGTACGCCTCGCCGATCAAACGCTGGGCAGGTCCGACCGCGGGGCTGGCGTTGAGCGTGAGGGTGAAGGTGGTCGCGGACGACGCGCGGTTGGCAAAGATGTAATAGGTGCCCACCGCGCCTGAGTGCGACGGGCTGTACACGTGGGTGGTGTTAACCAGCATGCACCGGTCGATCACGACCGAGGGCGGGTACTGGCTGTCGTACACGCACTGGATGCGGTCTGAAAATCCCGGATTGACCGCCAGGTTCATGTTCAACACCAGGCTGCCGAGCAAATCCCCCACCAACCTGGAATCGGCATGCGCCTGGCCGAAGAGCAGGGCGTCCTTCCTGAGGTTGTTGTAGTGAGCTGAAGCGGTCGGCTGCCCGGCGGAAACATCGGAGCTATTTGGATAGGTCATTCATTCCTCCCATGGGAACATCACCGCCAGTAAGCCGTTTCCCAGGTCAGGCTGCCATCCCAGATGGACTGGTCGAGGAGCGCGGGGTCGACCGGCGGGAAGTAATACCCGGCGTTATTGAGCTGGCACTTGATGATGCTCTGACCGGGCTGGTGGCGTTCATCAGCGGAAAAACCGAGCGCGCCCAGGTTGGAGAAAGACCCGACCGGGGTGACCAGCTGCAGCCCGGCGGGCTGCGCCAGGTATTCCAGCAGCCTGGCGTAATCCTCGGCGCGGGTCTCTGCGTGCTCCGACCCGTCAGGGTTGGACAGGGCGTCGGCGCAGATTACGTCAAAGTGGATCCAAAGGCGCGTGCCGGCGGAGGTATTGGTGTACACGGTGGATTCCGAGACGACCTCGCGGTTCACCTGTACCCCGCCTTCGCGCACGCTGCCGTCGCGCGGGCAAACAAAGCCATGGTAAGCGCCGGCATCGACATCCGCGTGCTGCAGCATGAGGTGGCAGTTCTGACCGATGACGTACGTCACAGCGACACCCTGCCATCCCATCGGTCAAGCGCGAAGCCGGGCGGGAAACCGAACTGCTGCAGGGTTTTGAAACCGTGCAGGGCGCGCAGGAAGTTCTCGCGCCACATGGCGCCGATCTCCGCCAGGCGCGCGGAATCCTGCGGACCGCCGCCGTAGCGCTCAATAACGCTCCCGGCGCGCAGGTAGCAGGCCATGGCGGCTGTTCCGAGCACCAGGGCGTGCTCCAGTTCGGCGGGCAGGCTGGTCGCGGTCTGCCCTAAAAATCCTCCGATGCTGTAGCCGGCGGCATAGCACACGTTGAAGACATCACCCGCGGCGGGCACCAGGCTGCCGCTGAAGTGCAGGCTGGGCACGCCGGACGCCAAACGGTAGGTGAAGACCTCGCCGGGTTCAAGCCGCGCTGAGCCTTCCGCCTCACCGGGCAGGGTGATCTCCACCAGGTACTGGCAGCCGGTGATGGTGGTGAGCTCCTGGTCCCGCCCGGCGGTGGTCACGGTGAAGTCCGTGCGCAGGATGAGCGGGAGGTGCTGGTCGATCTCATCCAGTGCCTGGCGCAGCGCGGCTTCGAGTATGGCGTCGGAAAAGCGTTTAGCGGTGCTGTCTTCCAGCAGAACCCGCACACCGGCTTTAATGTCGTCCAACTTTGTCATGGATCTTCTTCTCCAGGTACTTCAGATCGGGCGGGAGGATGATCATCTCGGACTTGCCGTCGCGGGTGCCGGCGGGCGGGCGGGATGTGACCTTGATCCGCTCGGCGGGCTCCTCGCGGGCGGGCGTGGCCGCGGCGGGAGCCGCCTGTTCCGGCAGCCCCAGCGCCTTCCTGGCAGTGTTGACCTCCGCCAGTGTGAACCACAGCTTGCGGCCGTCCGCGTTGATCACCACCATGCCCCCGTCCTCCAGCGCGCGGAAGGAGAGCGGTTTGTTGAGCTGCCCGGGCAGGGTAAAAGGCGCGGCCAGCTGGCGGGCGAGCTTCAGTTCAGCGCTGCTGCCGGCCATAGCCGTTATCCTCGATCGCCACGCCGGTGGAATAGACCGCCAGGGCGGTGATCAGCGCCTGCAGCCCCTGCCAGACGTCGATCTCGCTGGTGAGGTAGGCGCTGAGGGTGGCAACGATGGCAGCCACCAGCACCCAGAACTTGCGCGAGCGCAGTATCTTTTTTACCTGTTCAAGAATGGTCATTTTTCTCCTTAATTACATGTTGGTTGTCGTAGGGGCGTATTGCTATACACCCCTACAGAAAAAATCAGGCCACGTTGGCTTTGTACAACGGGCGGTAATCCGCCACGAAAACGCTCACCCAATGCCGCACCTTCATACGGATCTCGTCGTTGGTGAAGAGCGCCCCGTTGGTTTCACCGTCAGCGATGATGATCTCGGGCAGGACGCCGAAGCGTTCGGCGAGGATGATGCCGGGCGCCAGGCGCGGGTCGGCGAGCGCTGCCCAGTCATTGGCGTCGCTGAATTCGGGGCAGGTGATCACATCTCCCATCTGACCCTTCTGCATGTTCTCTGAGAAGATGTTGCTCTCATGGGCGAAGGAGGGATAGAGGATGTTCATGCCGGTGAGGCGCAATTCGCGCGGCACCAGCAGGTAGCGCGCGTCCAGCGCCTGTTTGGGGGCGGTGCCGCCGCTGGCCACCGCCAGGGGCTGGTTGTAGATGGCTTTGCTGGCGGCGTCCCATGATGCGGCGCCGAGCGCGGTGGTGCCCAGGTTGGCGTGGTGGGCAGCTTCGAAGACATTATAAGTATCAGCCATCGCCGGACCGGTGCCGCTGTTGGTAGTGAAGATGCCGCCCACCAGGGAGGAGATGCGCCGCAGGGCAGCCGAAGCCAGCTTGCGCGGGTACTGGCGCAGCTTGTGGGTCTCGTCGCGCTCGAACATCTCGAGTGTCAGCCCCACGTAGCCGCCGTACTTGCCCCACGCGGCGGTCTCGGCGCTGTCCTTGAGCGCCAGCTCGGTGTACGCGGCACCTTCAGAGACGGAGGGCAGCACGGTGACCTCGCCGACCAGCACGCCGGTGATGTCCTGCAGGGTGTTGAAGTGCTTCTCGGGGTTCAGGGCAAAGCTGGGATCGAGTTCGAAGGCCATGATGGGATTCCTCTCTGGATGAGTCCGGCTGGCGCTCGCGCAGCGCGAGATGGCGCAGCTTCGCGA
>CAYYBP010000118.1:0-6913 GCA_964470275.1 uncultured Anaerolinea sp.
TCGGTGGGGGTGGTTGAAACGGGCTGGTGCAGCTTGCTGATGTATTCAGTCATTTCACTCTCCTTGGTATTCGCGGTTCATATCCAACGTCACAATGGGCAGCCGAGCATCCTTTGTTTTCCAGGTGTCCTTGATCCAGGCATAAGCCGGGTCATCCGCGCTGGCCAGCGATTGGTCGCTGCCGGCGAGGATGTTGAGGTAATAAGCGTTGTAGCCTTGGGCCGCCACCACCGGATGGTAGCCTTCGGGTGAAAGCACCAGGTGGCTGTCTTCCACCAGTATCAGCTCATCCAGGCTGCGGTCATCGTTGTAGCAGCGCTGGTAGGCGTAGCCTTCCGGTTTATCGATCTTGTAAAAATACACTTCCTCCAGGTCGGCCTCGATCAAATTGCCGTCGGCGTCCAGCCTGCGCTTGTCGTGCTTATGCGGGGGGTACGAGCTCCAGTTGCCGGATGGCGTGAAGACCTCCACAACCACCAGCCGCTCGCACGGGAATCCCGGCGGGAGCATCTGGTTGATCTGGCGCGAGGCGTTCTCGCCGCCGCGCAGCTCGATGTTGACATCCTCGGGTCTCACCAGGCGCGCCGGAAAATCGCGCGTCGCCGCCGCCCAGCCGCAGGCAAAGTCGAGCGAGGTGGTCAGCGCTTTCACGGTGAAGGAGGTATTGCGCGGCAGGAAGAGCGTGGTGGGCATGCCGTGAAACACGTCAACCCGGCTGCCGATGGAACGCCACTCGCCGGCGTTCGAGGTCACGTCGGCCGTGCCGCCCAGGATCGTGAGGGCGAGCTCGTTGCCTCCGGTGGCGAAATTCCATTCCTGGCCTTTCGCCAGCTTCACCGCCTTGAAGGAAAGGTGCTGCCAGCCGGCGCTTTGCGGCGTGACGGTGAGATACTCGGTTTGCGACAGGTCCGGCTTGACCAGTAAACGGGATTGATATGGACTCATGCGATCTCCTTGTTATGATTTTCGGCGGTCGATTCCCTTACCAGCAGCTCCCCCCGGATGCGGCGGGTAGTGGTGGATCTGTTCCCGTTGGAACCGTTGCCGTTATTGATAAGTTCAAGCAGCAAGCTGGCGGCTTCAAAGCCGATGCGCAGCTTGGGCTGGTCGAAGGTGGTCAGCGCCGGGGAGGTGTACGCGGAATAGGGGATGTTGTCGAAACCGGCCAGAGAAAGCTGGCGCGGCACATCCACCCCGCGGCGTTTCAGCGTCTTGAGCGCGCCGATCGCCATCAGGTCGTTAAAGCAGAAAACCGCGTCCGGCAATTGCGGTAATTTGAACAGCTCTTCCATGGCCGATTCGCCGTTCTCGATCTCGCTGCCATCTGAAAGCAGGACCAGCCCGGGGTCAGGCGTCAGCCCATTCTCCTCGCAAGCCAGGCGGTAGCCGCGCAGCCTTTCACCGTTGATGCGCGTCGCCTGTCGGTTGCCGAGGTAGGCGATGCGCCGGTGCCCCAGCCCAATCAGGTGGGCTGTCACCTCGCGCGCACCGTAGACATCATCATGCGCGATGGCGTTGGCGTTTTGGCGCGGCGACTGGTTGTTGACCACCACCACCGGCACACCATAGCCTTTGAGAATCTCGGCGTGTTCGCGGTTGAATGTCACCGAGCCGATGATCACGCCGTCCACGCGGTGTTCGCCGAAAGCCTGCACGATCGAGTGCTCGTGCCCGTAGTCCAGGTAGGAGGAAGCCACAAAAATACTGTAACCCGCCCCCTGCAGCGCCTCTTCGATGCCCTGCACCACCTCGCCGAAATACGGGTTGTCGATGCGCGAGACGATCACCCCGATGGCGCGGGAGCGGTTGGTGCGCAGCCCGCGCGCCGCCGCGCTGGGCACATAGCCCATCTGGCGCGCCAGTTCGCGGATGGCGGAGGCGGTCGATTCAGGGATGAGGGAATTGCCGTTCAGCGCCCGCGAAACGGTGGTGTGGGAAACTCCTGCGGCTCTGGCAATATCCTTGATCGTGACCGGCACCCTGGCTCCTTTTTATGCACACGTGTGCATCTATAATAGCAAATCCAGGGGTTAAAGTCAAGGGGGATGGGAAATAACTTCACATTACCTGCTTGATCGGATATTTTGGGTGCCGGTGTTAGAGACAAACCGATACCTGAATGGAAAAATTGTCACATCATGTTGAGCTGGGTATCTTTGAGGTGCCGCTTGAGATAAAGATTGTATTGCCCTGTTCCTCGATAAATTTCTTGGGTGTTAATTGGTTATGGTCTCAACCTGAATTCTATTTTTACATCGAGGGCTTTTGCAATCTTGTAAAGGAAAGACATACTTGGAGTGCTCGAACCGTTCTCCAGTCTCGCAATCGAGGGCTGCCTGGTACCCACCTTCTCAGCAAGTTGCGCCTGGGTTAACCCTCTCTGTATTCGAAGCCTCGCAACCTGGTAACCCGGCTCCAATTCTTCAGCGGCAGCTACGAAACTCGGATCTTTGAGCTTATTGTCTTCCCAATCTTCAAATTTTGGCATGCTTTTCCGCTCCATATTACACCTCATCCAATAATTCTTGCATCCGTCGCATGGCGATTTCGATTTCGCGGTCTGGAGCTTTTTGGCTTGGTTTTCGATACCCATGTAGGATAACAAACTGGTTACTGATGTACGCAAAATAGAATAACCTTACTCCTCCAGGTCTTAATTCCCAAAGTTTTCCTTTTATCTGTTTCACGTGCGGCAATGTCAGGTTTGTACCAAATTCCCGCAATAACCTCAGACCGTTACGAACTTTCGCCTGTTCCACCACCGATAACTCTTCGATGAACTCTAGTGTGGTGGACTTTTTCCGCGGTGATTGATGTAGAAAACGATGTTCCACATATTATACAAAAATTATAACAAAATTGTTATATTTGTCAGGTAGTCGTTAAAAAATAGAAAAGGCGAAATACTTCTGTCCAGATTTACCCCTCTGCCGCCCCCGCCCCATCGGAGGTGAACAGCTGGCGCGACTGCTCAACGTACTCCAGGCTCTGGTGCCGGAAGTAGGTGTTGTACAGCGTGGCGTAATGCCCTCCGCCTGCCAGCAGCCCCTGGTGGTTGCCCTCCTCGATGATCGCGCCGTTCTCCATCACGATGATGCGGTCCGCAGACTTGACCGTCGAGAGCCGGTGCGCAATGAGGATGCTGGTGGACTGCTCGAGGATCAGCTCCAGCGCCTGCTGGATCTGCCACTCTGTGAACGGGTCGATGCTGGCGGTGGCCTCGTCCAAAATGAAGATCGCCGGGCGCTGCATCAACACGCGCATCAGCGCCACCAGCTGCCGCTGCCCCATCGACAGGCGCGCGCCGCGTTCACCCACCTCGGTCGCCAGCCCGTGCGGCAGGGTTTCGAGCCACTCGCCGCCGCCAATGCGGGCTGCCATCTCTGTGATCTCTGCTTCGCTGGCATCACGGCAGGCGTAGCGGATGTTCTCCGCCACCGTTCCCGAGAACAGGAAGGGCACCTGCGACACCACCCCCAGCCGCCGACGGTACTCCTCCAGGTTGAACGACCGGATGTCGTGCCCGTCGATCAGTATCCTGCCCTGCTGAAATTCGTAAAAGCGCGCGATAAGCTTGGCGATGGAGGTCTTGCCGGCGCCGGTGTGACCGACGATCGCCAGGTTTTCGCCTGGTCGAATCTTAAGATTGAAGCGCGTCAGGATCTGCTCCCCTTGCTTGTAGTGGAAGGAGACATCCTCGAAGGCGATCCCGCCCTTCAGCTCCGGCACCGCATCCGAGGCGGTCTGCACGACCACTGTGGGAGTGTCGATGAGGGCGAACACGCGTTCAGACGCCGAGAGCCCGTTCTGGATCGAGGTCCAGAACGAGGTGAGGTTCATGATCGGGAACATGAAGCGGTCGAGGCTCTGGATGAAGAGGTACCAGGCTCCCACGGTCACCACCCCCGCCAGCACGCTATGCCCTCCCGCCAGGATCATCACCGCCGTGGCGATCATCGCCAGCGCGTTGAGGGTGGGGAAAACCACCGAGAGCGCCAGCCCGCGCCGCACGTTCACCTGGTAAGAGGTCTCGTTCGCCTGCGAGAATTCCTCGTAAATGCCGGCTTCCTGGCGGAAGTTCTTGGCGACCGCGATGCCGCTGACGGTTTCCTTGATGGTTGAATTGACATTGGCCATCGCGCGCATGCCCTGCCGGGTGGCCTTGCGCGCCACCGTGCGGTACAGCACGCCCAGCACGGTCACGACGGGGATGAGCGCGAACACGTACAACGTCAGGTGCCACTCGATGGTGAAGAGCACCACTGCCAGGATGAGGGCTTCAATGAACATGCTGGCGACATCCGTGACCAGCGTCACCAGTTCGCCAAAGTCGCGCGTATCCGAGGTGATGCGCGACACGATCTTACCCGAGGAGAATTCGTCATAGAACGACAGGTCATGCTCCACCGATGCCGCGTAGGCATCCTTGGCAAGCTGCGCCACCACTTCGGCGATGGCGCGCGAGGTGAGCCGCCGCAAACCCCAGTTGAAGAACCAGATCGCCAGCCCCACCAACAGAACCGCCCCCGCCACCAGCAGGATTCCGACCAACGCGGGTTTTCCTTCCATCAGGTCCACGCCGCGGCTGACGATGATCGGCAGCAGCGCGCCCACCCCGGCCACCGCCAGGGTAATGATCGAGATCAACACCAGCCGGCGGGTCTGCGGCTTGAAATAAGCCATGATGCGCCGCACCAGTTCTTTGTCCTGGTAGGTCCGGTCGTATTTTTCCGCGTCTAACGAACTGAAAAAGCCCATGGTCCTCTCGTGCTACTCGCTGAATATGCGGCGGTACGCTTCGCTGGTCTGCAGCAATTCCTCATGTGTCCCGGACGCCGCCAGTTTTCCGCCGCGCACCACCAGGATGAGGTCGGCCCAGCGGATCTGCGACAGTCGGTGAGTGATTATGAACGTGGTTCGGCCACGCGCCGCGGCATAGATCGCGCGCTGGATGCGGTCCTCGGTGGCCGAGTCGATGGCGCTGGTCGAATCGTCGAGCATCAGGATGCGCGGGTCGGTGAGGAAGGCGCGCGCCAGCGCCAGGCGCTGCCGCTGCCCGCCGGAAAGGGTGACGCCGCGCTCGCCGATGACCGTGTCGTAGCCCTCGGCGAAGGTGGTGATGAACTCGTGCGCCTGGGCGGCTTTGGCTGCCTCGATCACCTCTTCGCGGGTGGCGCCGGGTTTACCGAAGGCGATGTTATCGGCGATCGAGCGCGAGAACAGGAAGATATCCTGCTCGATGATCGAAATGCTGCGTCGCAGGTTCTCGAGGTTCCAGTCACGCACGTCCCGGCCGTCCACCAGCACCTGCCCCGCGGTCACGTCGTAGGTGCGGTTGACCAGGCGGATGAGCGAGGTCTTGCCCGAGCCGGTCTGTCCGACGATCGCGACCGTCTTGCCTGGCTCAATTTTGAAACTCACGTCCTCCAGCACGGGTTCGCCGTCGCCGTAGCGGAACGTGACGTTGCGGAACTCCACCGCCCCGCGCAGCGGCTGCGCGAACCCCGCGGCGTTCTGGTCAAGGTTGTTTTCGCGGTTCATTAATTCGAGGATGCGCCGCGCGCCGGCCAGCCCGAGGGAGATGCGGGAATAGGCCCACAGGGAGGCGAAGGTCGGGAAGTCGAGCATCAGCAGCAGCCCGAAGTAACCGATCACCCCGCCCAGGTCGACCAGCCCCTGCCGGAAGAGCAGCATCACGTGCAGCAGCCCGCCCGCCAGCGCTACAGAGTAAAGAAGCAGCGGCAGGAATTTGGCTTCCTTCCTGCCCTGGGCGATGGCGGCGTTCTTGTAGCGCGTGACATTCTTGTCGAAGATGTGTATCTCACGGGCTTCCTGCGCCGAGCCCTTGACCGTCTCAATGCCGTCCAGCGACTCCGCCAGGCGGATGTTGAGCGACCCGAACGCCTCGCGTACCTCTTCGGTGATGGGCGCCAAACCGCCCATGTAGATCTTGAGCAGGATGAAGTACAGCACGATGAAGATGCCGGGCACCAGCATCAGGGAGGGGTGGTAGCGCGGCGCGGTGATGACCGGGAAGATGAGGAACGTCAGCGAGCCCACCACCATGTTCAGCCCGGGGCTGAAGAGGAAGTTGACCTCGCGTACATCGTTGGTGGCGCGCGCCATCGTGTCGCCCACCGGCTGCAGGTTGTGGAAGGTCATGCTCTTGCTCAGCAGGCTGGCGTAGAGCTCGCGCCGCACGTTGCGCTCGATGCGCTGGGCGATGAACTCAAAGCCGAAGTTGCGCGAAAATTGCAGCAGTCCGCGCGCCACGCCGGCGGCCGCGATGATGAAGAAAATATTCCACAAAGCTTTCGCGTCGAAGACCGGCGCCGAAACCACGTTGAACGCTTTGCCCACCTGCACCTGTCCCACCGCCATCAGGCCGGCGTTGCCGAGCGCCCCGGCCAGCGCGATGAGCAGCAGCCACCACTGGCGCAGCGCGTGCGAGATGACCCAGCGCGCCGGTGAGCGGCGGTCGGTGGTGTATTGCTGGGGGATGGTGAATTCCGCGGTGTCTGTCTGGTTCATGGCAACTGTAAAGTTTATCACGGAAAACCGGCGGGTTGCCGGGCCGTAGTTTTCAGAATTGTGAAATGCCGGTGGTAGGGGCGATTCATCCCTCTCACCAAATACGTTCGGGGACGCGAAAACCGCGTGAATCGCCCCTACGGTATTGGGGTTTGCCGCCTGCCCTGGAATGTTTTGTGTTCCACGGGCGCCGCACAATTCTCACCTCGTGCACAGCACTCACATAGAACGTTCGTGCACAGCACTCACATAGAACGTTCGCAATGACGCTACGGCTTAAAATGTAACGATCGAATCCGCAATAAAATCACCCGTGCCACGTTAATCCCCCTGGCGCAAGCCGCTGTCTTTGATCAGGCGCGGGACGATCGACTCCCAGCCC
>CAYYBP010000119.1:0-6908 GCA_964470275.1 uncultured Anaerolinea sp.
CCAATAATCGCCCTACCGAGTCGAGGCGTAACCCTTGGTGAGAAAAGCAGGTTAGTATGGGATGCGGTTTCCGTGAAACAGCCATGAAGGTTCTCGGGGACGGAAACAAACACACGCGACTCAGGGCGGCTATTGCCGCCGGCCTTGCCGCCCTCTGGGCGGCTCAGCCCGATCTCAGCGCCCAAGGCGAGGGAGTCGCGACTGCGACGGCGACCGGAGCGGAGCGGCCCGCGCTGATCGTCGCCGTCGAACGAGGCCGACAAGGCGAGGTTGAACGCCTGCTCAAGGAGGGAGCAGCTCTGGCGGTGCAAACGCCCGACGGGGTCACGCCGCTCTACGCGGCTGCTTTTCATGGTCGGGTCGACATCTTGCGACTCCTGCTCAAGGCCGGGACCAAAGTTGATGGGCGCGCCGCGTGCGGACGGACGGCGCTGTTTACGGCTGCGGCTGAAGGACAAATCAAAGCCGTTGAGGTTCTCCTCGAATCCGGCGCCGATCCCAACGCGCGTAGTGACACCAATGAAGTCGCCCAGACGCCTCTCCACATGGCGGCCCTTGAAGGGCAGGTCGAGACGGCGAAGCGGCTGCTTGAGCATGGCGGCGAAGTCAATGCCCGGGACGATAAATACCACATCACGCCGCTCTACCTCGCCATCCTCGCAGGCCACGCCCCCATGGCGGCGCTGCTACGGGAGCGTGGCGCCGATCCGTCCTTGGCCGACATCTATGGCCAGAGTCCCGAGCGGGCCGCCGCCGTGATGGCGGCGAGAAGCACGCGCCGCCTTCAAAGCGCTCAGGATGGTCAGCTTGGATTTGACCCAAGAGCCGTTGTGGTCCTCCCCTACCTCGGCCTCGCGGAGGACCGCCGGACCCACCGTGGGAATCGCGTGGGTGTGGTGTTCGGCGACGGTTCCTTGGTGGCGACCGCCGCGCATTGCCTGGACGATTTCGCCGAAGCGAACCGCCAGGCCATTCTTGCGAAACCGCTCGTCTGCAGTGCGTATTACGGGGATGTGTTCGAGGCGGAGATTGTCGGTATGGACCAGGCCTCCGACGTCGCGATCCTGCGCGTCGCGTGGGATGGACATCCCGCTGTGCCATTGGCCCATGAGCAGGAACTGGCGGGAGTTCAGGAGATGTGGGTCGCCGGCTATCCGCCTCCGGAGAAAGAGGGCGGGACGGTGGGCGCGTCACGGCTGGTTTGGGCGGAACGACTCCCCGTTCTGCAGGTTCACGGTTCGGAACGTGGGGACCAGGTCATTCTGGGCGGCGCCCGGTTCGTCGGTCCAGGTTGGAGCGGATCGCCCATGATCACATGCGAGAGCGGACGATTGGCGGGCGTGTTCGGCCGGAGAGCCGACGTCCAATTCGAGAAGCTGTTGGTCCTGCAAAATCGCATGGGCGGGAGCGTGCGAGCGATTCAGGAACTCATGAATGCCAATGGTCTTCGGATGACCAATCCGCCTGCTCCATCGAAGCAGCAGGGTAATGCGTCCGAGGCTTTTTCGGCCGCCCTCAATTGGTTGGACACTCAGGCGGGACGTTCGCCGCAGGAAGGCGTGGCCGGTGCAGAAGCCTTTCCACAACGACGGCCGCACTCGGCCCTCGCCCACCTGTTCCTGGCCCTGAGTTCGTCCGATGTGTTTCCGGGCAATCCGAAGGACTCATCGGCGGCCCTGGTTGTTGAGCAACACTACGGTGAGGCCGCACGCCTGGCCCCGGGGAGCCTACTCATCCACGCTGCTTACGGAGCGCAACTCGAGCGACTCAGACGTCCGGAGGAGGCCCTGGTGGAACTGGCCACCGCGATTCGGATCGACCCAAGCTGTTCATTCGTGCAAGCGCTGCGTCTACAGATCTTGACGGACCTGAAACCGACCGAAGCTGAGGCGCTGGGACGACAATTGGTGCACGAGGCTCCAGAAAACGCGGCCTATTGGTTTAACTACGCCGGAGCCCTGCGTAAACTCGGGCAGAACGATCAGGCGCTGGACGCCGCGCAGACCGCCGTTCGACTGGCCTCGAAGGAGCAGTTCTGGTATCGTGGTCGTCTGGCGGATCTTCTCTCCAAACAGGGACGCCTGGAGGAGGCGGAGGCGGCCCACCGCGCCTTGCTCGCACATCGTCCTGAATCGCCCGTCTTCTGGTTGTGGTATGCTGAGTTCCTTGCTGGACAGCAACCGCAACGGACCGCGGACCTGCGGCGCGCGCTCGAGCGATGCGAGGTGTTGAACCACCCACCCATCGTGTCCGGGAAGCTGCTGGACAGTCTTCGTGCCAAACTGAAGGCCGCCGAACGGGAGTGAACGGCCGTGGAGGTATCCTGAGCGAGAACCCGCTCGCGGTACCAAACGAAGGGCTGACCACCTTGCCGACATTTGGCTACCGAAGACGCGCCGGAACGCCACTGGTACGCGCCACTGCGCCAGGAGTGCAAGAGCACTGCAAAGGCCTGATAGCATTGGCTGTTCCGGGATCTTGGCCGCTCAACGAAATGGCTTAGGATTGGAGCGCTCGGAGAAGCTGTGCGCAATCGGGGGTGAAAGTCCCCCAAGCCTGGTGGCGACGCTGCCAGGGTTCGGAACGAAAGAACTGAATGAAAGGTCTACCCGACCGCCCAAGCCCGAGGGTGGCTCGGTGGATGGACAGGAACCGGGGTTGACGCCCACGGACCGAACGACCAGCGAGAAGCGGACCTCCGGGAAGGCGCGAGCCGCCAGTGGGACCCGCCTCCTGCTTAAGCGATTGAGCCTCGAAAGAACCAGCCGCAAGTGGGGACGGTGTAAATCCACCGGAACCCAATACCGATACAACCGCCAGGGTGAGGACGCCAAGGGCTTGCCGGGGTCCAAGAGCGTGGCGCGCGTCGAAGATGGCGCACGGAACCGAGGAGGCCCTCGGTATTCCTGCAGCACGAACTACGCGAGCCAAGCAGGTAAGGTCACGCAACGACAAGGAGCGCGGCCTGAGGGTGCTCAGGGAGTAGGATCGGCTCATAGTAGCCAGTGGCAAGGCGCAAGCCCCAACGCTGGTGAAGGGGCCGACGTGTTGGTGAAGCTCACACAGGCAACCCATGCCGTAGGAATGACGGAGCACCACGGGCCAACCTTCCTGTGGGCGAAGAAAGCGTGCCAGCACGAAGAGCCCGGTGCCGCGAATAGGACACGCCGGGATCTGTGCGGGGGGGCGCCGGGCAACCGGTGTCCCTACCTCGACTCTGTGCGGCACAATCCCCCGAGCCGGTAACCTTCGCAATGAGCTCACGCCAGCGGACCGGAGGACTGTTCCCGGATGCACGATCATCCACAATCACGAGCACCCGCTCACGGCCACTCGCGCAACTGAGGTGATCGCGTCCGAAGGGTCCAGCGGTTGCCGACGTCGGGAATCCGCCCTATGGCAGGGCGCCGGCGAACAGCCAACGCGCGAAATGGAGACACGTAACAGAAAAAGGCGCACCACCGAACCGCCGCGGGCGCAGTCCGTTCCACCGTTCAGGTTATCCCACGCCGCTCTTGCGCTCCACCGTCGCTGTCCCGGCCGTCGCTGAGCTCGTTGGGCCACATCGCATTTATGGAAGATTCGAACAACCACATACCGGGCGACAGCAAAGAGCGTGTCGCGTTTGAAATGGCAAACTTCATATTCGAGAAGATTGTCCTGTTCGAGACGGCGAAGGAGAAGCCGCTTGATCGCAAGGCGTATTTCTTCAAGCTTTACGGCGAATACCTTGCCGTGGTTGCAAGCCAGAAGTCGCCGGGTGATGCTTGAGCAGTTCAGCAGCGTCTGCTGGTACAGATGAAGATTCTGTGCTCTGTTAAAATCACTGGAGCGAACGCGGGTGGGCCACATCAGCAAACGCGCTAGGCCCCCCTCGTCGCTCAGTTCTGTCGTTCGATGTGGCTGAGAACGTGCAGTCAATTCGGCTGCCTTGTCAGAAACCCGCGCGTACCGCGGATTCACTTCGCCAAGTCGGCAAGGAGGGCCGCTGCCCGCTCGCCAGACGCCCGCACCTCCGCCTCCACCAACGCACCCAGCTCGGCCTGTTCGGCCGGCGGGAGCGACGAAGCCGCGTCGCGTGCGGCACGCCAGCGCGCCATGAGTTCAGCCAGACGCTCCTGCTGCCGGGCCGCAAAGAACGCGTCGGGACGGTGGTTTTGAACGATGACTAACGAGGCAGGGCCTCAGACCGGCAAGGCAGGATGCGTTCGTGCGAATTCGGACGGCCTGGGATGCCTTGCCAGTCTGAGGCCCTGTCTTGTTGGGGGTGTGGGGCCCCCCCGTACCTCAGCCGGGCCGCCGGCCTCAAAGCATGAGCCCGGTTGGGCAGCGCGGCCTCCCGCAGAACGGGACGCCGGGATATTGCCGACAAGCGGCGGTGTCTCCATGCTGGAGCACAAACGCCCAACCGGAACTCGCCATGAACGTAAGCCACAGCCTGGCCGAACTCCAGCAAGATCACGTCGTCCTGGAACTGGAGTGCCTCGACCGCATGTACCTCAACGCCTACGTCCCCAAGCTCACCAGTGAAGGCGGCATCGCTGCTTTCTGCCGTGGCTACCTGGGCTACCGCTTCGCCTCCACCAAACAAGCGGTCGACATGACCAAGACTTTCCTCAAAGCCATCAACGCCTTCCTCCAACGTGAAGGCATCGAGTTGGTCCGGTTCCACAAAGGCCAACGCAAGGACGATGTCCTCCAGCAGAAACTGGAGAGCTTCAACAAGCAGGAAGGCGTGGTCTTCGTCGGGGTCGCCCAAGAAAAAGTCCGCGTCCCCCGCACCACCCGCAAGGCGATGCCCGGTGGCGGCACCATCCCCTGGATCATGTACTCCACCGCCATGGTCAACGTGTACTACGTCTACTGCCGTGATCGCGACTTCGGCCCCTTCTTCCTGAAGTTCTGCTCCTACTTCCCCTACGCCGCCAAGCTCTGTCTCAACGGCCACGAATACCTCAAGTGCCAACTGGCCCAGCGTGGCATCCCCTTCGAGGCGATGGACAACGGCTTGCTCTCCTGCGCCGACCTGCCCGCCGCCCAGCGGATCAGCGAAGGATTTTCCCCCGCCAAGATCGACGCCTTCTTCCGCAAATGGCTCGCCCGCCTGCCTCACCCGTACAGCGCCCAGGATCGCCGCGCCGGCTACCGCTACGACCTGTCCGTGCTCAAGGCCGAGTTCTCGCTGACCCAGGTCTGGGATCGCGGGCTCCACGGGCGCTGCTTCTTCGAGGAAGTGATCCGTGAGAACATCGATTTGGGCCGTCCCGAACAGGTGCAGTTGATCTTTGCTCGCCGGATGCAGAGAAAGACCGCCACCGACGGCCGATGTCGGACGCGCATGATCACCGAGGGGGTGGTCCCCTCCCTGCACGTCTACTACAAAAACACCCACCTTAAGCAGTACCACAAGGAAGGACGGGCGTTGCGGACCGAAACCACGATCAACAACGCCTACGACTTCGGGGTGGGCCGACGCCTCAAGAACCTGCCCGCCTTGCGCCAGATCGGCATGGCGGCCAACCGCCGCGTGTTGGAAGTCGAGCGCCTGACGCACGACTGCCACGTCGGCGCCCAGGCGTTTGAGAAACTCCAGCAACCGGCCGAGGTCGACGGCCACCATGTATCCGCATTGCCCTTCGGGCAGGAGCGGGTGCAAGCGTTACTGGCGGTGCTGGTTCTGTTCTGTCTCCAACCCGAGGGCTTTCGCCATCGCCAACTGCGGCCATTACTTGCGCAGTGGCTCCGACTCCCTGAGTCCGACCTCAGCCCCGGGCGCATGAGCTACGATTTGCGCCGCCTCCGCCTGCATGGACTCATCGAGCGCCTCCCCCACACTCAACGGTATCGGCTGACGACCTTCGGCCTCAAAACCGCCCTCTTTTACAGCCGCACCTACCAACGGCTCCTCCGACCAGGGCTATCCGAGCTCCATGACCCACGCAGCGCACGATCCTCTGCCCTCTCATTAGCCTTCACCAGATGCCAGAGCACCATCGACGCCTATGTCCGTGAAAAGATGGTCGCTTGAACACTTGTTCTGTCTACTACGTGTTTTGAAGTTCAAGGACTCTAGGGTGCCAGCCGCGTCAGCAGGCAATTGTGCGGCAACGGCATCCAAGGCGGCACCGGCCGTCTTGGCAATGGCCTGCCGCCCGCCCGCAATGGCCCGATACTACACCTCTCCGTGGCTTGTCGGTTCTGGCAGAAACGTTCTGTGCCCGCCATCCTAAGCCGGTCAAGGTTGCGGCGGCTGCGGCGGCCGTGGCGAAAACTCGATCACGCGGACGTAGAATGGCTGTATGCGGAAGCCACTCTCAACTGCGGGAGTCCGATCAGGGTGAAGAGACGCGGTAGAAGCGCTGGGTATTGGTGGCGGTGAAGTCCATTGCCGCACCGCGGCCGTCGAGAGCGACGGTATTGGTGGCCAACGTGAACCAAGGGCTGGTGGTCAAGTTGGTTGCGTATTGGACAAGATACTGAGCATCCGGAACGCCAATGTAGTTGAGCGAACTAGTGTGCGATCCGGGACCGCCATTCCAGAGGCGCAGCCAATCGCCCGCGATCGCAACCGCCCTGGCGGCGCAGCCGATGACTCGCCCGCCTGCCACAATGGTGAACTCGCCAGCAGCATACAGGTCGGAACCAGAAACCGCCAACGCCCTCACGGTGTTGTTCATCCCTGACCCGAGCGGTGACCAAGCGCCCCCGCTCCATTTGGCGATGTAATTCGCCCGCCTGTGATTCGCCCCACTGCCCCACTCCGTTTGGAACTCGCCCCCTGCGTAAAGGTCGATGCCTGACGCCGCCAGCGCCCTCACGGTGCCGTTCATCCCTGACCCCAGCGACGACCAAGCGTTCCCGCTCCATTTGGCGATCTTGTTCGCCCTGATGCCCCCCGCCGATGTGAA
>CAYYBP010000120.1:0-6899 GCA_964470275.1 uncultured Anaerolinea sp.
CTTCAAAACCATTCTATATCTACACGTTTGCTGATGTAACACAGACCCACCCCCTGTGGCGCTACGTCGAGGGTTTCTTCGCCAGGGAGATCACCACCGGCTGTGCGGTCAACCCGATGCGTTACTGCCCCGACCGCGCGGTGACCCGCGGCGAGATGGCGGTCTTCCTGCTGCGCTCGATGCATGTGGATGACGTCACACCTTATGAACCCGCGGACGACCCCGCTGACCCGTTCGCCGATGTGCCGACCCCGGGCAAGGACTGGATGGAACCGTGGATCGAGCAGTTCTACGCCACGGGCATCACTACCGGTTGTGGGGTGAACCCACTGCGCTACTGCCCAGAACGTAACGTGAGCCGCGGTGAGATGGCGGTATTCCTGTTACGAGCTAAGCATGGTTCGAGCTATACACCTCCCCCAGCTACGGGCACTTTCGCGGATGTCCCAACATCTAACTGGATGGCTGCTTGGATCGAACAGTTTTACAAGGAAGGCATCACCACCGGCTGCGCAGTCTCACCGCTGCGCTATTGCCCCGACCGCAGCGTCAACCGCGCAGAAATGGCGACCTTCGTGGATCGGGCTTTCGGCTTTCCGGCGCTGCCGTAATAGGACGATGGTGACCAAAGAGAGGGCTCCTGCCCTCTCTTTTTATTATAAAACCATAGTTTTCCCCGCTTTTCCCGCAACTTGACCAACTTCCCGTGGAATGTTATGATTTTCCGCATGGAAAACAAAGACTTCAACTCCAAAATACCCGCTTCTGAACAGCAGCTTTTCGAATCCATTTCCGGCGAACCGGCGATACCCCCACCGGCCCTCGCCCAGGGCTCAACGTTCGATAAACTCTGGGGACGCCTGGTGCACCTGGGGCTGGGCGAGACCACCCTGCGCGTGGGCACGGGGGTCATCTCCGTGCTCCTGGCGGTGTTCGTGCTGTGGGTGATGAGCCGCTTCCTGGTCAACAACCAGGTGAGAGCCGGCGCGCCCGCCCTCACCGAAGAACCCGTTGCCGCCGCGTCCGGCGGCGCCGCGGCCATCGCCCCGCTCACCCTGGATGCAAACACGCTGGAGTACAGCGGCTTCGGCATTCCGCGCCTGGCGCTGCTGCACACTGACCGCCCGGCTGATCCGCGTTCGGGCATGGAGGAATACACCATCCTGGCTGGTGACACCATCTTCGGCATCGCTGAAAAGTTCGGCCTGCAGCCGCAGACCATCCTGTGGAGCAACCGCCACATCCTGGGCGATGACCCGCACAACATCTACCCCGGCGTTACGATCCTCATCCCGCCCATTGACGGCGCGGTTTACCAGTGGAATACCGGCGACGGGTTGAACGGGGTTTCCAAGTTCTATAACGTCACGCCGGATGTCATCATCGATTGGCCTGCCAACCAGCTCAGCCGCGCCACCCTCGGCGACCTCGCCATGCCCAATATCGAGGCGGGCACGCTGCTCTTCATCCCCGGCGGCAAGGGCGCTTTCACCGACTGGCTGCCCATGTACACGCGGGAAGAGCCTGCCAAGTCCTCCATCTCCGGCAGCGCTTGCGGTGTCATAACCTATGGCTACATTGGCAACGGCACCTTCGTCTGGCCGACCGTCAGCCACGAGCTCTCGGGTTTCGATTACTCGCCGGAGACCAACCACAAAGCCATCGATATCGGCGGCGCGCTCGGCAGCCCGGTCTACGCGGTGGATGCCGGCGTTGTCGTCTACTCCAACTGGAACGAAATGGGCTACGGCAACCTGATCGTCATCGACCACGGCAACGGCTGGCAGTCGGTTTACGCCCACCTCGATAACTATGTCAAGTTCTGCGGCGAGAACGTGGAGCAGGGCGAACAGATCGGCATGCTCGGCAGCACCGGCAACTCCACCGGGCCGCACCTGCATTTTGAGCTGCGCAACCTGCAGCACGGCGCGGTAAACCCCTGGGATTTCCTGCCGTAATCCTACCAAACACCGATCCCCCGGCGCGCCAAAAATGGTCCGCCGGGTTTTTTTTATCGGCACTTGCACCCGCCTGTATAATTAATACAAGAGAGGTGATTATGAGCCAAACATCTGCTGTCCGCCGGTCCCCGATCGCTGGCGCCTGGTACCCCGACAACCCGTCGGTGTTGAAGAGCGAGATCAACGCCTACATCGACAACGCGAGCATTCCCGCTCTTACCGGAGAAGTAATCGGTCTCATCGCCCCCCACGCCGGGTATTTCTACTCCGGGGTGACCGCCGGTCACGCGTACCGCTGTGTAAAAGGTGAAAGCTTCGACGTGTGCGTGGTTTTCTCTCCGCTGCACGATTACATGCCCAATGACCTGCTCACCAGCGCTCACGAAGCCTACGCCACCCCGCTTGGCAATGTGCCGGTGGATCACACCCTCATTGACGACTGCAACCGCCGGCTTGAGGAACTCGGCGGTGAAACCCTGCATCACATCGCCAACGACCGCGAACACTCACTGGAGATCCAGCTGCCGTTCCTGCAGCAGGCGTTGGTGGGCTCGTTCTCACTGCTGCCGGTGATGGTGCGCACCCACGACGCGTCCGCGCTGCACGACGCGGGCATAGTCATCGCGGAGGCACTGAAGGGCAGACGCGCACTGCTCGTCGCCAGCACGGACCTCTCACATTTTTACGACCGCGACGAAGCCAATCTGCTGGATTCCGCCATGTTGAATCAAATAACCGAGTTCTCCCCCGAGGGTGTATTGAAGGCTGAACGCTGCGGCGAAGGCTACGCCTGTGGCGCGGGCGCGGTTGCCCTCATGCTCTACACCGCGAAAGCGCTCGGAGCCGTGAACGTGACGCTTTTGCACCACAGCACCTCCGCTGATGCCTCCGGGGATGCCAGCCGCGTGGTCGGATATGGCGCGCTCGCGGTCACCCGCTGAACCCTCCAGGGACAATTGATGCCACAATACGCCCGCGTTTCGGTGAACATCGCACAATTGACCGGTCTCTTTGATTACGAGGTCCCGACCGAGTTGGAGAACCTGATCCAGCCCGGCGTTCTGGTGACCGTGCCGTTCGGCAAACAGGTAGCGCAGGGGATCGTGGTTGAGACCCCCGCGGAACCCGCGGTGAGCGAGATCAAGTACATCGAAACCGTGCTTGACCCCGAGCCCGTGTTAACCTCATACCAGCTGAAGTTGGCTGAACGCATGGCAGAGGACAACCTCGCCACCCTGCCGCAGTGCCTCGACCTGATGGTGCCGCCAGGGCTCAGCCAGCACGCTGATCTTCAATTACAACGCACAGGCACTGAACTCACGGACGGTCTGACCCCCGTACAATTGAAATTGATCCGCCTGCTCGAAAAACGCGGGCCGCTGCGCGGGCGCCAGGTGGACGTCGCCATGCCGAAGATCGCCTGGCGCGAGAGCCTGGTCGGGTTGGTCAGGCGCGGACTGGTGGAAAGCCAGTCGATCCTGCCGCCGCCGGCGGTACGGCCGAAGGTGATCCGCACGGTCCAGTTCAGCGCTCCCGGCAACTCGCGCGAGGATCCCGCGCTGGCGTTAAGCCGGGTCGCAGCCACTGCTCAGCGCCGCCGCCTGGCGCTCGAATTCCTTGAGGGGCACGCCATCCCGGTCAGTGTGGCGTGGGTTTACGCCGAGAGCGGCGTCAATTCAGCGGACCTGAACGCGCTGGCGGAGAAGGGTCTTGTACGGCTCGGCGAAACGGAAGTGTGGCGCGACCCACTCGAAAAACTCAAACCTGTCTTCACCGCCCCACCCCTGTTCACTCCTGACCAGGAAAGGGCGTGGAGCGGGCTCCTGCCGCAGCTGACCGATCCGGCGCGGCGCAAACCGAACCTGCTGGTCGGCGTCACCGGATCCGGGAAGACCGAGATCTACCTGCGCGCCGCCGGAGAGATGCTGGCCAGCGGCAAGGGTGTCTTTATCCTGGTGCCCGAGATTTCGCTCACCGCCCAGACCGTCAAGCGCTTTTTTGCGCGCTTTCCCGGCAGGGTCGCGCTGGTGCACTCAAAATTATCCGCCGGTGAACGCTACGATACCTGGCGGCGCATCCGCTCAGGTGAGCTGCCGATCGTGATCGGGGCGCGCAGCGCGCTTTTCTCCCCGCTGCCGGATCCCGGCCTGATCGTCATCGATGAAGCCCACGATGATTCCTATAACCAGGAGGATTCCCAGCCGCATTACCGCTCGGTGAAGACCGCCATCTCTCTCAGCCGGTTGACCGGCGCCTGCCTGCTGCTCGGCAGCGCCACGCCGGGCGTGGAAACCAGGTTCTTGTTCGATGAAATGGATTGGAATATATTGGGGCTACCGAACCGGGTGTTGGGGCACGTGACCAGCGCGGATGGGCAGCCTGCGTACACCGATATGCCCGCCATGGAAGTGGTGGACATGCGCCAGGAGCTGACCGCCGGCAACCGCAGCGCGGTCAGCCGGTCGCTGCACAATGCCCTGTCAGAGGTGCTCAGCCGCAACGAGCAGGCTATCCTGTTTCTCAACCGGCGGGGAAGCGCCTCTTATGTTTTCTGCCGCGAGTGCGGCTACGTGCTGCGCTGCCCGCGCTGCGACACCCAGCTCACCTGGCACGCCGAGGAAGCCGCTCTCATTTGCCACACCTGCAACTATCGCCGCGGCTTGCCCGCGAAGTGCCCTTCGTGCGGCAGCGCCAACATCCGCCAGTTCGGCATGGGTACCGAGAGCCTGGAGAAATTTGTCAGCTCCGAATTCCCTGAAGCGCGCCTGCTACGCTGGGACGCGGACGCGGTGCGTTACAAAGGCGCGCATGACCTGATCCTAGATCATTTCATCCAGCGCCGCGCCGATATACTGGTGGGCACGCAGATGATCGCCAAGGGGCTCGATCTGCCGCTGGTGACACTGGTGGGGGTGGTGCTGGCGGATATCAGCCTCAACCTGCCGGATTTCCGCGCCGCTGAGCGCACCTTCCAGCTGCTCACGCAGGTCGCCGGGCGCGCCGGACGCAGCGACCGACCGGGCAGGGTCATCATCCAGACCTTTCAACCCGGGCATTACGCCATCCGCGCCGCTGCTGCGTATGACGCGGACGGGTTCTACCGCGATGAACTTGCGTTTCGACAAAAAACCGGGTATCCCCCGTACTCCCGCCTGCTTAAGATCGAATTCCGTCATACCAACGCGCTGGTAGTGCAAAAAGCCACTACTGCCGCCGGGGAACAATTGCGCTTTTGGCTGGAGACAGGCGGCTTCACCGATACCTCGCTGATCGGTCCGGTGCCCTGCTTTTACCAGCGCCGCGCCGGACTGTACCGCTGGCAGATCGTGCTGCGCGGTTCTGACCCGGCGAGAATCCTGATCGAACACCCCCTGGCTACCTGGCAGCCGCCGGGGATGATCGTGGATGCGACCATCGACCCGGGGAACCTGCTTTAAACTAAAAACGGGAGGGTCGCCCCTCCCGCTCAGAGTTGTTGGTGGATCAATACCCGAATAACGACCAGGGATTTACAAAGCCGCCATTCAGACGCACTTCAAAGTGGAGATGGGAACCGGTCGATTTTCCGGTATTTCCAGCTGCGCCGATCACGGTGCCGCGATAGACCGAATCCCCGCAGCTTACATATAGTGCCGAAAGGTGCGCGTAAACCGTTTCGTAGCCGTTATTGTGGTCGATCACGATCAGGTTGCCATAACCGGTATCGTTCCAACCGGAATAGATGACCGTGCCGTTATCCGAGGCGTAGATCGGGTCGCCGACACCGGCAGCGATGTCGATCGCCAGGTGGTAACTGGAAAAATCGAACCCGGAAAGCGAGAAGTTCACCGCCGGCCATACGAAAGCCGTGGATCCCATCGGTCCGCCCGCCGGAGCGCTGCAGCCGCCGGGACCGGCGATGACACGCGTTGCGCCTGATCGCGGACTGAAGGCGATCGGCACGATCCATGGTGTAAGTTCGCGGTAGCCGCCCGGGATCATCACATACTCCAGCCCATCGGTGGACGGGTTGGTGATATCCATGTGGTTGGAAGGCCAGCTGATGATGTCGGTCACGCTGGCGTAATACTTCTCCGCAACCTTCTCCAGCGTATCGCCTTCTTTCCACTTGTAATAAATGCCGTTTGTGGGCGGTATGGTCAACTGCCAGCCGGGGTTCAGGTATGTGGGATCATCATTTAAGAGATCATAATTCGCCCAAAGGATGGACTCGGGGGTAATGCTGAACTTCTTGGCGATGGCAAAGATCGAGTCGCCCTGTTCCACGGTGTACTTCACCGGGAAGTGGCGCGTTCCCTCGGGGATGGTTGTGTCGAGATGAACATTCCTCACCAGCGAGTAGTCGACCCGTTTATTGGTTAGTACCGGCAGGTTAACGCTGGTTTCCTGCTGCACCACCGGTGCTTCCTCTTGACCCCGCAAGTTTTCAAGCGGGTTAAAGCGGAACAGGATCGAAAGTAGAATTCCTACAAATACAAGGGTGGCTCCCCAAACGAGGATCTGCCCCAGGCGTCCATCCGTTTTCTGCTTTGGTTCGGCTTTATTCAGTGGCTCAGCCGGGGTTGGTGACTGCTTCTCCACTAATCCTCCGTGATGTTTTCCAGGAATTCCTGGTTATTCTTGGCACGCGCCAGGCGCTGCAGGATGGCTTCGGTGGCCACAGCCGGGTCCATTCCCGCGCCCTGCGGGGGAGTACCGATCATCTGCAGGTACATGCGCCTCATTAACCAGACGCGCGGCAGCACGTCCGGACCCAGCAGCAGGTCTTCACGGCGGGTGGATGAGCGTTCAATATCGATCGCCGGGAAGATGCGGCGTTCCTGCAGCCTGCGGGACAGGTGAAGCTCCATGTTGCCGGTGCCCTTGAATTCCTCGTAGACCACATCATCCAGGCGCGATCCAGTATCCACCAGCGCGGTGGCGATGATGGTCAGCGAG
>CAYYBP010000121.1:0-6578 GCA_964470275.1 uncultured Anaerolinea sp.
ACAAGCGCCGCTGCACCGGTTTTAACCCATCACGCGCGTCTGGCAGGGCGCGCGAAACGATCACGCTCATGGCGTAATCCAGGTAGGATTGCTGCATCTCGTGATCAATATCAATTTTCTTAACAAAACCCATGTCCATGACAATTACTCCTGCAATAATGAAAAATCAAACTGATTAAGTGTACATCGAAAATCACCAGGAACGAAACCGAACCCCTCGATTCTGCATAAAAAAACTCCGGTTTTTTGAAAAAACCGGAGTTTATCCAGATCAATTCCTTTGTTTACTCAACCGGTTCGGTAGCCACCGGGTTAACCTCTGTTGTTGAAGGCGCATCAGGTGCTGCGACCACTTCCTGTTCCACCTCGGCCGTGGGCAGAGTGAATCTGCCATGCACGAATCCGGTACCGGCAGGGATGAGTTTGCCGATGATGACATTCTCTTTCAAGCCGAACAACGGATCTTCGGTTGAGGCGATCGCTGCGCCTGCCAACACCTTGATGGTGTGCTGGAAGGAGGCCGCGGACAGGAAGGATTCAGTGCTCAAGGAAGCTTTGGTAACACCCAGCAGGATCTCAGCAAAGCGCGCGGGTTGTTTCCCATTCGCGATCAGGTCTTCATTCACGCGTTTAATCTCCAGCCTGTCGACCACATCCATCGGCAGGAAATTGGAATCTCCGGGGCGAATGACCTGTACCTTGCCGATCATCTTGCGTATGATGACTTCGAAGTGCTTGTCGTTGATATTCTGGCCTTGCGCCCGGTAGACCTTCTGAATTTCGGTCATCAGGTACATCTGGGCGGCTTCGCGACCCTTGATCTTGAGAATTGTGTGCGGATTGATTGACCCTTCGGTTAATGCCTGGCCGGCTTCCACGATATCGCCGTCACGGATGATTAGGCGGGAAGTGCTGGGAATCTCGTAGTCTTCACTTTCCTTCAACTCGTAAGAAACGATCACCTTGCGACCCTCAACACGCACGCGCCCGTCATGCTGGGCGTTGATCTGAGCGTCTTCGAGACTGGCAATCAATTCGCCGGTCTTGATCTCGGTTTCATCGTTTGCCGTGAGCGTCCAGTTCTCAGGGATCTCATATTCATCTGAAACCAGTTCACTGTGCTCAACTCTCACCAGCCTTTGATCGCCAGCGCGGTCAGATTGAAGGACACGGGCAACACCAGCGATGGCGGTGATGACTGCTTCGCCCTTTGGCGTACGTCGTGCTTCGAAAAGCTCCTCAACACGCGGCAGACCGGTGGTGATGTCTCCGCCGGAGGCAACACCGCCCAGATGGAAGGTGCGGAGGGTGAGCTGAGTACCCGGCTCGCCGATGGATTGGGCAGCGACGGTTCCTACTGCCGCGCCCAGGGTAACCAGGGTTCCCCGGCCAAGGTCCATACCATAACACCTGGCACAAATGCCATGAATCAGTTCACAGGTTAATGGTGAGCGAACATAAACATCTTCAACGCCGGCGGTCAACACCTTGCGGATCAGTTCATGGTCAAGTATCTCGTTCTTCTCAGCCAGGATCTCTCCGGTCTTGGGATTCACGATTCTCGCTGCCACACTGCGCCCGTACAAACGCTCCCGGATCTTCTGCCCTGCCACATCATCCGCCTTATGGATCCAGATACCCGTCTCGGTTCCGCAATCCTCTTCGTTGATGATGATGTCCTGGGCAATGTCCACCAGGCGCCTGGTCAGGTAACCGGCGTCCGCGGTACGTAAGGCGGTATCTGCCAGACCTTTGCGCGCACCGTGGGTGGAGATGAAGTATTCGAGCGCAGTCAAACCTTCACGGAAGTTGGACTGAATCGGCAGACGAATAATACGCCCGGCAGGATCCGCCATCAATCCGCGCATGCCCGCCAGCTGCGAGATCGGGCCGAAACCGCCCTTGGTCGCGCCAGAGGTGGCCATCGTCGAGAGATTGCCATTCGGGTCCATTGATTTTCTTACTGCTTTACCCACTTCCTCGGTGGTGTCCTGCCAGACCTCGATCACCAGTTTGTCACGCTCCTCTTCTTTGAGGAGGCCTCTGCGGTAATCGCGGTTGATGCGGTCCACTTCGGATTGGGATTTCGCGATGATCCCGGGTTTCTCTTTTGGAATGGTGATATCCGCGACAGCGATCGTCGTACCGGATTTCATGGCGTATTCAAACCCGATGTCTTTGATGGCATCAGCCACATCGGTTGTCACTTTTTCACCACACAGGTCATATACATCCGCGATAAGGTCCTTGACTCCGGTTTTTTCAAGCACGATGTTCAGGAACTGAACCTCTTCGGGAAGAATGCGATTGAACAGCGCCCGTCCAACGGTCGTCGGGATGATGCGTGTTTCCTGGGCAGCCAGCCGTTTGTTATTCTCATCGAACCAGGTTTTCGCCTGGATCTTGATGTTGGCGTGGATTTCAACCTGGCTGAGCTGGTATGCAAGTTCAACTTCATCGATATCAGCGAATACTCTCCCATCACCTTTATGAAGCCGCTCGTTTTGCATGGTCAGGTAATAGATACCCAACACCATGTCTTTCGCCGGGCTGATGATAGGTTCACCATCCGCGGGTTTCAGCAGGTTCTTGGATGAGAGCATCAGGCTGCGCGCTTCACGCACAGCTTTCTCGGAAAGAGGCACATGAACTGCCATCTGGTCGCCGTCAAAGTCGGCGTTAAAAGCGGTGGTGACCAGCGGGTGGAGCTGAATGGCGCTGCCTTCGATTAGGATCGGCTCAAAAGCCTGGATGCCCAGGCGGTGAAGCGTCGGCGCGCGGTTCAACAGCACAGGACGCTCTTTAATGACCTCTTCGAGCACTTCATAAACTTCAGGTCTGTTGCGTTCGATCAGCCTTCTGGCAGATTTCACATTGGCAGCAAAATTTTTGGATACCAGCCTGGATACCACGAATGGTCTGAAAAGTTCCAGCGCCATTGATTTGGGCAGGCCGCACTGGTAGAGCTTGAGCTGCGGACCCACAACAATCACTGAACGGCCGGAATAGTCCACACGCTTGCCCAGCAGGTTGCGGCGGAAGCGTCCTTTTTTGCCTTTGAGCATATCGCTCAAGGATTTCAGCTCACGCCGTCCACGGCGCGACAATGCTTTACCGCGCTGCGAATTGTCGATGAGCGAGTCAACCGCTTCCTGGAGCATACGTTTTTCGTTACGTACGATTACATCCGGGGCACCCAATTCCAGCAGGCGTTTCAGACGGTTGTTGCGGTTGATGACACGCCGGTAGAGGTCGTTCATATCGGATGTGGCAAACCGTCCTCCGTCCAGCGGTACCATGGGGCGCAGGTCTGGCGGGATGACCGGCAGAACAGTGAGGATCATCCATTCCGGGCGATTGCCGGAGCGGCGGAATGATTCCACAACCTTCAGCCGGCTGGTCGCCTTCTTGCGTTTCTGCTTGCTCTTGGTCGTTCTGACCTCTGTCCACAGGTCTTCAGCCAGTTTTTCAAGGTCAAGCCGGCGCAGGATATCATAGAAGGCTTCAGCGCCCATGTCCGCGCGGAAAACCTGACCCCAGCGGGATTTCAGCTCGCGGTAGCGGCTTTCGGTGAGGAACGTGAACGGACGCAGCTCCTGCAATTCATCGCGCAGCTGCCCGGAATGATCCTGGGATTCAGTGGATTGGTCCTCAAGCTGGCTGCGCAGGTCATTCATTGTTACTTCGGCCTCCGCTTTGACCTGGTCGATCGCCATTTTCAGTTCTTCGCGATCGGCTTCCAGCTTCTTCTTGAATTGATTTTCGATCTCCTCGAGGCGTTCCTTAACTACTTTTTGAACACTGGCGATATGCTTGGAAGAAATCACCTCGCCCTTGTCAACGATCTCGATATTCGCGGTTTCAAAATGGATCTTTTTCCGGCTGGTTTTACCGGAACCTTCGGTGAGGGTCCGTTCCAGGGATTGACCTTCCTGGATGACTGGTTCGAGTTGGGACGTGATCTGCTCTTCAGCCTTCGATTCGATCTGCTTCAGCTGGGTCTGCAATTCCTGGATCTTTTTATCCCTCCCCTGCTTGACTTCAAGGATCTGGGCGTTAATTTTGTTCGCCTGCACCAGCTCTGAATCGTGGATCTCGTCCTCAAGCCGGCGTAAAGCCTTCTGCCTGGCGTCCTCGTCCACAAAAGTGACGATGTACTGGGCAAAATAGAGCACCCGGTCGAGGTTGCGGCGTGAAATATCCAGCAGCAAACCCAGGTATGAGGGGATGCGGCGCGTGTACCAGATGTGGGCCACAGGTGTCGCCAGGTCAATGTGACCCATTCTCTCGCGACGCACGGAAGAGCGCGTTACCTCAACACCGCATTTATCGCAAACGATGCCCTTGTAGCGTGGATTTTTATACTTGCCGCAATAACATTGATAGTCTCTTGATGGTCCAAAAATTGCCTCGCAGAAGAGGCCGTCCTTCTCCGGTCGTAGCCTGCGGTAGTTGATGGTCTCGGGTTTTAAGACTTCCCCATAAGACCAGCTTCGAATTGTTTCGGGTGACGCGAGATTGATCCGGAGTGCGACTAAACTCTTTTTTTCCACTAATGCCTCCTGAGTAAAGGAACCTGTCATGATGAACAGATATGTATATCAATTAACGCATACAACATAAAATGCGCCTATGCGCCCATTTTATGCATGCAAACAAGTATTTTACCACAAATTATCTGAATTTATTATTTGTAATCCTGATCTCTAGCCCTGATGCCGGATCGGTATTTCCAGGTAGAACGTACTTCCCTTGCCCAGAAGGCTGTCCACCCAGACCCTGCCCTGGTGCCGTTCGGCAATCGATTTCACAATTGACAATCCCAGCCCAGGCTCCGTTTGTTGACCGCCTTCCTTAGGGTAATTTCGCCTGGCTGGTTCGAAGATCATCGGTTGATCTATGGGGGCGATCCCGGGTCCGTGGTCTTCAATTTGGAACACAACCGCGGAATCATTTACCTGCAACCGCAAATTCACCTGCCCACCGATCGGAGAGAATTTTACCGCGTTATCCACCAGGTTGTAAAGCGCGCGCTGAAGCAATGCCTTGTCCGCCTCGATCGTCAGATCCTGCGATAAGGTCAATTCGCGCATCACCTGGATCTTGCGCATCCTGATCTGCGACTGAATCTCATCTAGTACATTTTCAAAGAGTTCCAACGGTGAGACATCTTCAATTTGCAGTTTTATCCCGGAATCGATCCGGCGGATGTCGAGCAAATTATCCGCCATCTTCGAAATATCATCGATTCCCTCGATGATTTTGCGGTTATATTCACGCTGCTGCTCGGTTAATTCTCCGACCATTGGCAGCATCGACGCATACCCGCGTATGAGCCCCAAAGGATACTTGAGGTCATGGCTGACGGTGTAAATGTATTCCGATTTCATCTTTTCGAGCAGTTTGTATGCGGTCACATCGCGCAGCACACACACCTTGCCCACGTGCGCCTGCTCCACTTCGACGGGTGAGACCGATACCACGTAGGTCTTTCCATCCTCGAGGGTGATCTCCTGAGCACGTTCCTCGGATGAATCTGTTTCGTTGAGGAAGCGGTTGAGCCGCTCGGAGATGACCTCGCCGCTCAGCCCCTGAACACCGTCATCTGCCCGGATGAGGTCTGTCATCTCCCTGGCAGCCTCGTTTACGATCAACAATTGCCCCGTCCTGCCCACCACCAGTACCGGCTCCGGTGTGGAGGTAAGCACAGATTCAAGGCGCTTCATCCCGACTTCCGACTTGAGGAAGAGGATCGAATTGGTAACCGCCAGTACCGCCTGCCCGGCGAGGGTGTTGAGGAAACGGACCTCGGGATCCAGGAATCGGTGGGGTTGAGAATAGACCACCCAGATAAAGCCGGAATACTCTTCGTCCGATTTCAAGGAGATGGCTGCCAACGCGGACGGGATCTCCACACCGTCAGGCAATCCCATGCGCCGGATCCTAGAACGCGATGGAACGATGAGGATGCTTTCTTCCCGGACCTGTTCCAGCAGGACGTCATCAAGGTAAGCATAAGTATCCGCGAATTCACCGGACCGGAAAGCGTGGTGTTCATCCTCCCAGCCATTGCGCGAGTTGCGGATCAGCACAAGGCTGGCCGCATCCCCGCCATATGAGAGGATGGCTTCGAGCAGGTGGACGGACGCGGATTCAATATCCAGGCTGGTCGACACGCCCTGGGATACCTTGAGGATGGCATCCAGTTCCTCAAGCCGGGATTTAAGACTCTGGCGCATCTGCTCAAAAGCCGACCCCAGCCGCCCGATTTCATCGAGACCCTTCACCTCAACCCGATCTTCAAGGTCTCCGCGCGAGATCTCGTCCGCCTTCTGTGCCAAGTGCACAAGGTTGGAGGTCAACGAGCGCATCATATAGCGCAGCAGCAGGAATGCGAGCAGGGAAATCACGATCGATATTACGAGCAGCGGAATGGCAATCCGAAGAGCGGTTTCCTGCGAGTAACTCGCGGGCAGCGAGAGCACGACCTTCCAACCGTTGTCCTGGCTTTCAGCGACATAATTCAACTGGCGCGTCCCGGTGGAACCCGGATCCTCAAAGTAGCCGTTTTCCGGTGG
>CAYYBP010000121.1:6588-6808 GCA_964470275.1 uncultured Anaerolinea sp.
CCGGAATATGTGGTCATAACCAGGTTAGGGTTGGTGTGGAAGAGGATCCGGTTGGTCTCATCCATGATCAACCCCTGACCTCCAGCGTTGGCGATGCTTTCCAGCGCCAGCAGAGCCGGTTGTGAGAACAAGTTGACAGAGAAGTTGGTGCGCGAAACGATCACACCCTTCGCAAGCCCATATTCATCTGGGATGGTGGTGATGAACGAGATGATCGCTG
>CAYYBP010000122.1:0-6672 GCA_964470275.1 uncultured Anaerolinea sp.
TGGCACTTGTTTTTTGTACTGATTTTACGAGGTCGGTACCTCTCGGCTTGCAGTCTGGGACCAGCCTCGCCCGTCGAAGCCTGTCATCCCCGATGCGGGATTATTATAACGCAAAAGGGTTAACCTCAAGGATAAGTCGGAGTAAAATAAGAAAGAATATTTACCCGGAGGTTATCCGTGAAGATCATCTACAAAGGAAACGAAAATACCGGGATCACTCGCATCGATACTCCTGTTGAGGGATGCTGGATCAATCTCATAGACCCGACCACTGACGAGATCGATTCGATCAAGGCAATGGGAATCCCTTCAGATTTCCTAACTTATGCCCTTGACCTGGATGAAAGACCGCGAACTGAAAAGGAAGACGATGGCACAACCCTGATCATGTTGCGCATCCCATTCTTCCAGGGTGAAAAATTGGATGTTCCCTACACCTCAATTCCACTTGGAATTATTCTCACTGAGAATATGATCATTACTGTCTGTAAAAAACACAATGTGATCCTGGAGGAGCTGCTAAGGACGAAAGGTCGAGGAATTTCAACCGCCAAACGGGTTAGGCTCGTGCTGCGAATTCTGTTGCTAACGGCAAACCAATTCCTGGCGTACCTTCGTGAGATTAACCACACGGTGGAAATGGTTGAAGACAAGTTACAGGCATCCATGCGCAACAATGAAGTGATGGAGTTGCTCAAATACCAGAAAAGCCTGGTTTACTTTACAACAGCGCTGCGATCCAACGAGCTCATGATGGAGCGGCTGCAGAAAACCCCGTTATTCCACAAGTTTCCAGAAGATGAAGACCTGCTGGAGGATGTACTGACGGAAAACCAGCAGGCCATCGAAATGGTCGCAATCGCGGGGAACATTCTGAGTTCGATGATGGATGCCTTCGCGTCGATCATTTCCAACAATCTCAACGTGGTGATGAAATTTTTGGCTTCAATGACCATCATTTTGAGCATTCCCACGATCATTACCAGCTACTTTGGGATGAACGTCAAATTGCCAATGCAAACGAATCCATTGGCGTTCTTATGGATAATCATCATCTTCCTGATTTTCAGCATGGCGATGATCTTCATTTTTATTAAAAAGGATTGGTTTTAGAGGCTATCGGGAACAGGAATGCAGTGGGCGGAACAGGACTCGAACCTGCGGCCTCTTCTGTGTAAGAGAAGCGCTCTAACCAACTGAGCTATCCACCCGGATAATAACTGTACACCAAATATACTTGATGTAAGCTTATCTGTAAAGAATGCATGTTTTTAGTCACATGAATAAAATCAGAGGAACTCTTAATGAAAATACTTAGATATTTCGATAAGAATGGAAATTCTCAATATGGCTGGCTTCATAAGAATTTTGTCGGCCAGATTGATGGAGATATTTTTGGCGAATTCCGGCGGCAGGAGGCTGACACACCACTCGAAAAATTGCAGCTGCTTCCCCCGGTAAAACCAGGGAAGATTATCTGCATGGCTCGAAATTACGTGAACCACGCTAAAGAGAGAGGGGTTGAAATACCGGAAACACCAATGATCTTCTTAAAACCTCCCAGCTCAATTGTCGCCAATAATGCTGATATCATTCTTCCTCCTCAATCTGAGCAGGTTGATCACGAAGCCGAGCTGGCTGTTGTTATCGGAAAAACCGGCCGGTGGATGGAAAATGAGACCATCAGGGATCACATACTCGGGTATACCATCGCGAATGATGTCACTGCCAGGGACCTTCAAAAAAATGACGGTCAATGGACCAGGGCAAAGGGATTTGATACCTTCTGCCCGCTAGGACCGTGGATCGAGACTGACCTGGATCCAGCCGATGTGCTCATCACCTGCCGGGTGAACAGCGAGTTAAGGCAAATGGCATCGACAAAGGAAATGATTTTTTCGATCCGGCAGATCATTGCGTATATTTCCAGCGTAATGACATTAGATCCGGGTGACGTGATATTGACAGGCACCCCGGCAGGAATCGGTACACTCGAAACGGGCGATGAAGTCGAAATCGAAATTGAGGGAATAGGAATTTTACGCAACAAGGTGAGATAACGTATATGACCTCACCGGTCCATATTAAGATCGTGTCAAAACAACTGCATGGTATAATTTTTTTGAATTAGAGTCTGTGACTGGTAACCAAGGAGAAAAATATGTCTGGGCATTCCAAATGGGCAACCATAAAGAGAAAAAAAGGCGCAGCAGATGCTAAGCGGGGCCAGGTTTTCACACGGTTAACAAGAGAGATTGTGCTGGCTGCGCGTGATGGCGGAGCCGATCCCGATTCCAATTTTCGGTTACGGTTGGCTATCGACAAGGCCAGAACCCAAAGTATGCCAAAAGATAACATTGATCGCGCGATCAAACGTGCGACTGGTGAAGGGAAAGAAGGGGAAGTATACGAAGAAGTGTTCTACGAAGGATACGCGCCTAACGGTATCGCCCTGATCATCGAATGCGTTACGGAGAACCGCAACCGCTCCGTCTCTGAGATCCGGCACGCGCTTACCAGGGCCGGCGGCAGTCTGGGGGAAGTTGGATCCGTTTCCTGGCAGTTCAAAAGAGCGGCTGTATTTTCTTTCCCGGCGGAAAAGAACGACTTTGACAAGATATTTGAGCTGGCTGTAGAAGGCGGAGCAGAGGATGTCACGATGGATGAAGGCGAGATCGAAGTCGTCGCCGGTGTTGAAGCATACAAGACACTTAGTGACCGCTTCCGAGCTGCGAACCTGATGCCGGATGAGGCTGGTCTTCGCATGATTCCTAACCAGGAGATCGAACTTGGAGTCGCGGATACGTTGCAGGTGATCAGGTCTATAGAAGCATTGGAAGAGCTGGATGATGTTCAGGACGTTTACTCGAATCTGAAGATTTCTGAAGAAGCCATGGCGGCAATGGAATCTGAGTAAAGAATGACCGTGATCGGCATCGATCCTGGGACTGCGACAACCGGGTATGGAATTATCCAGGAGTGTGAAAATGGAACAATTAAAATACTCGATTATGGCGTAATTCTTACACAGCCCGGGCTTTCGCCAGAAATCCGGCTGAAAATCCTTCACGAAGAAATTTCAAAGGTGATCCAACTTCACCGACCTGTTAGCGGGGCGGTGGAGAAATTATTTTTCCAGAAGAATGTAAAAACTGCATTGGCCGTAGGCCAGGCGAGAGGTGTGATCCTGCTCGCGCTCGCTGAGCAGGGTGTTGATGTCGCAGAATATACCCCCACGGAAATAAAATCCGCGGTCACTGGATATGGCGCGGCAGATAAACACCAGGTACAAACGATGATCGCTGTGGCTTTGGAAATGAGTGAAATCCCGAAACCTGATGATGCAGCCGATGCCTTGGCGGTCGCGCTTTGCCACATTCATTCGATCGGTTACATGAGACTAATGCGCGAGGATTCTTGATTTCAAGTAAAGCAAACGAAACCATTAAGAATATCCGTAAACTGAGGAATAAAAAATACCGAGAGGAAACCGGCCTCGCGTATGTTGAGGGGCATAAGATTATAATTGATGCCTTAAATGCGAGAAACGCAATTGAAAAAATCATCTTCTCCGAATCTTTTACTCAGGCAGAGAAAAACAATCCCTTGCTTGATAAAACGCGAGCAAAAAATTACGAGATCGTCTACGTAACCGACGAGGTATTTGCATCCATATCTGGAAAAGAGAACCCGAAGGGGATCGGAGTTGTAATCAAGCAAGACTGGCATATTGGTTTACCTCACCCTCTCAGCGGCACTTGGGTAGGGTTGTACGAGGTGGCAGACCCAGGTAATCTAGGGACGATCATACGCACACTTGATGCGGTGGGTGGAAACGGGATCATCCTGATTGGTAATAGCACTGATCCGTATGATCCGGGAGCGTTGCGCGCAAGCATGGGGGCGATATTCTCAGTCAAAATAGTTAAAACGAGTCTTGCGGATTTTGTGGATTGGGCAGGAATGGGGCATATCACGATTTTCGGCACATCAGATCAGGCAGAAGATTCCTACATGCGGCAAGAGTATGAGGATGATATGATCCTCTTGATGGGAAGCGAGCGGCAGGGTCTACCACAGGAACTAATAAAGATCTGCAAGCACTTGATCAGCTTGCCCATGTTTGGAACGGCTGATTCTTTGAACCTGTCGGTAGCAACCGGTGTCTTTCTTTATGATGTCCTTGAAAAAAGGATGACCAGGGAGGCGGCCAGTGATTGATTACCTTGAAGGGAAAGTTATCGATCAGGCTGAAAATAGCCTGTTAATTTCTGTTAACGGCGTGGGATTTCGGGTTTTTGTCACGAAATCCGTGTTGGAGCGTGTAGAAATACATAAAAGTGCCGCTCTGTACACACACCTGGTTGTTCGCGAGGAGTCTTTAACGCTGTATGGCTTCGAAAACGAGGATGTCAAAGAAATGTTTGTTTTGCTTCTCTCGGTCTCTGGTGTAGGTCCTAGGACTGCGATGGCAATGGTCTCTTCGCTTGACAAAGATATGATTGAAAATGCGATTCTGACCAACCAGCCGGAGAAATTGAGCAGTATTCAAGGGGTCGGGAAGAAGACCGCTGAGAGTATCGTTTTACACCTGCGCGGAAAGGTGAAAGGGACGGCTGCTGCAATTCAACGACATGGATCCGCATTAGATACGGATGTGTTGGCTGCGCTGACAAACCTTGGGTACAGTATTATCGAGGCGCAAGCTGCCATTCAAACCATACCAGAAAATACTCCAGAAAACCTGGAGATCCGGATCCGCATCGCATTGAGCTATTTTTCATAGATAAAAAGGTTTTTAGATTTTTATACATGAAGTAAAATAGAATATTGGTTTGGTAATACACAATGCCGTGGAGGGTAAATGTCCGATAATCTAGTTCAATTGACGTCAGATTTGAGCCAAAGGATTAATAAGTACGAGACTCAATATTCTGTTAAGAATATCGGCCACGTTATCGAGGCTGGAGACGGGATCGCCCGCGTAAGCGGTTTACCCGGGGTTCACTCGCAAGAAATTGTTCAATTTGAAAACGGCATCAGGGGAATTGCATTTAACCTTGAAACCGAACATGTGGGTGTGATCATTCTGGGCGATTATTCAAAAATCACACAGGACATGACAGTTGAAACGACCGGGCGTATCGCATCTGTACCGGTTGGTGATGCGCTGATCGGTCGAGTGGTGAACGCGCTGGGAGAAGCGATCGACGGTAAAGGTGCGATCAAATCGGAGGAATTTCGAGCGCTGGAAAGAGTGGCACCGGGTGTTATTGAGCGGCGTGATGTAGATTCACCGGTACAAACCGGCATAAAGGCGATCGATTCTATGATCCCGATCGGTAGGGGGCAGCGCGAACTGATCATCGGTGACCGCCAGACTGGTAAAACAGCCATCGCCATTGACACGGTGATCAATCAAAAAGGGAAAGATCTGATCTGTATCTATGTCGCCATCGGTCAAAAAAAGGCGGCGGTCGCCAGAACGGTGGCGCTGCTCGATAGTTACGGAGCGATGGATCACACGATCGTAATCGCGGCAGCAGCGGATGAATCAGCAGCGATGCAATATATTGCCCCGTACGCCGGGTGTGCTGTGGGCGAGTACATCATGGAAAAAGGCGGGCATGCGCTGGTGATCTACGATGACCTTTCAAAACACGCCTGGGCGTATCGTCAAATATCACTATTGCTGCGGAGACCCCCCGGTCGTGAAGCTTACCCGGGAGATGTTTTTTACCTGCATTCGCGCCTGCTGGAACGCGCTGCCTGCATGGCGTACGATTATGTAGTGATGCCTGAGAGCTTTGACGATGATGAAATTGCCAGGGAAAGCGTAAAAGAAACCCGGATCTTTACAGGCCCGATGAGTCATCACCTGGCTATGGCAGCCGTGGAAGAAAAGCAAGACAAAGAAAAGTGGAAGGTTGTGAGAATTCGGGAAAGCGGAGGATCATTAACCGCTTTGCCCATCATTGAAACGCTTCTTGGAGACGTTTCGGCGTATATTCCAACCAATGTGATCTCAATCACTGATGGACAGATCTACCTGGAAAGCAACTTATTTAACGCAGGCATCCGGCCGGCCGTGAATGTAGGAATTTCTGTATCGAGGGTTGGCGGCTCAGCCCAGACCAAAGCGATGAAACAGGTAGCTGGTCGGTTGCGCCTGGATATGGCAAACTTCCGCGAATTGGCTGCCTTCGCTCAATTTGGTTCCGACCTTGACAAGTCCACGCTGAGCCAGTTGAATCGCGGATTAAGATTGCAGGAAATCCTCAAACAGCCACAATATGATCCCGTACCATTATCTGACCAGGTGATCGCACTTTACGCTGCCGTGAACGGATATGTGGATAAGGTCGGCGTTGAACGTGTGAAAGATTGGGAAACCGCGCTCATCCGGTATATGAATGGTTCGGCATCTGATATTTGCGCGAAAATCTCACAGGAAAAATTGATTTCCCGGGAGACAGAAGAAGGATTGAAGAAAGCGTTGGAAGTTTTCTCTGCGAGTTGGGCATAACATTTACAGGAAATCAAGATGTCTTCTTCCAGAGAAATGCGGTTGCGAATAAAGAGCGTCAAGGACCTTTCACAGGTCACAAGGGCGTTAAAAACCGTCAGCGCAAGCAAGGTCCGAAAAGCCACCGCAGCTAATTTCGCGTCCCT
>CAYYBP010000123.1:0-6428 GCA_964470275.1 uncultured Anaerolinea sp.
GAAGAATCACAACATTGGCTACGACATCATTCGTGAAGAGTACATCGATATGATCAAGGGCGGCCTGGGCGATCCTGCCAAGGTTACCCGTGGGGCGCTTGAGAACGCCGCCTCCATCGCTGCGATGATCCTCACCACTGAAGCTCTCGTGACCGAGATCCCCGACAAGAATCCCCCGGCTCCCGCCGGACCTCCGATGGATTACTAATCCATGACAGGCAAAACTGGCAGGCCTTGCGCCTGCCAGTTTTTTGATCTTTGTTATCGGTTATAATCTACCCGATGAAAAGCCCGCTGAAAATCACGCTGCTGTTCCTGGCTGTACTGCTGCTCGCGGGGTGCGATACGCCCGCGACCGTCGCGCCCACCGAAGTCATCCCCACCCAGCCCGAACCGACCCTCACGGAGGAAGTGGTTCTCCCGACTGAGCCTGAACTGCCCATGGCATTAAAGGTAAATGGCGAGGGTATCCTGTTGACCGAATACGAGGCGGAGCTGGTCCGGCTTCAATCCGCGCTCGTGGAAGTAGGCGAGGAGATGACCCCCGAGGAACAGAAGCAGCGCGTCCTCGATAACCTGGTTGACGGATTGCTATTGTCGCAAGCCGCGGCTGAATCTGGTTTCACCGTAACGGAGGCGGAGGTTCAATCACGCATCGATCGAATGGTGGCTGACCTTGGCGGAATGGAGAAACTGGTCGAATGGCAGACCCTCTACGGGTATACCGATGTAAGCTTCCGCGCGTCGCTGACCCGTTCCATCGCGGTCGCCTGGCAGCGGGATGAGATCATTAACGCAGTGCCGCAGACTGCCGAGCAAATCCACGCCAGGCAGCTGATCTACCAGACGGAAGGCAATGCCAACGAAGCGCTCATTGAACTGAACAACGGGGTGGATTTCACCCAGCTGGCAGAAGCCCAGGATCCGATCCTCAAGGGCGACCTGGGATGGTTCCCGCGTGGTTTTCTTACCCAGCCGGTGGTCGAAGAAGCGGTATTCGCCCTGCAGCCGGGTCAAACCACGGGGGTGATCAAGAGCGACATCGGATATCATATTGTCAACGTTCTTGAACGTGAAACAGAACATCCTTTATCGATCGAAGCCAGGTTGATGCTGCAGGAGAAAGCCCTCACGGAATGGCTTGACCAGGCGCGGGAGTCAAGTAACATCGAAGTATTGGTTCCCTGACCAGGTTGAGAGAAAAAAGGCGGGATTCCAACATGCGTTTCACCAACCAGGAAGAGATCGAAAAACGGCAGCAGCGCCGGGCAAAACAACGCAGACGCGAGATCGTCTTCAACCTGCTGACCGCGCTTTCCTTGATCGCCAGCGTGGCGGTTATCAGCGTTTTCTTGGTCCTGTTTTCCAATCCTTACATCGCGCTCAATCCATTTCCTCCGCCGACCATGCCCTGGATGGTCACCCCGTCTACCTTGACGCCGACCCCGCCCAGGCTGCCGCCTACCTGGACCCTCACGCCAACGATCACCGAAACGCCGCTGCCTGTGACGCCCACCAATACCGAGGTGGTGATCCCCACGGTCACGTTGACCGCTACTGAGATATTCCCGGTGGGGGTATACACATACGCGATTGAGGGCAACCCGGTGGCGATGGCCAATACCACCTTCCACCCGGATGAAAGCTGCGCGTGGCAGGGAATTGCCGGGCGGGTGGTGGATCTGCAGGGGCGTCACGTGGTGGGTGTGACTGTACTGCTGACGGGTGTGTACGACAACCGCGAGATTTCCATGAATACCATCACGGGCGGGGCTTCCGCCTGGTACGGCGAATCGGGGTACGAGTTCATCCTTGGATCAACACCCATCGAATCCACCGGGACGCTGATGGTTCAGCTGGTAGACCAATCGTTGGTGCCGATATCGGACCAGGTGGTCTTTAACACCTACACGGATTGCGATAAGAATCTAATCCTGATCAATTTCAAACAAATCAGATAACAGCCGGATTGATTAACGAAACATCGAGAGCTGGGTCGTTTCTTCCAGGCTCAATGGATCCGAATCGATCAACACCTGCCAGACTTCAAGCGTGAGGTCGGTACGCGCCGCGATGCTGCGCAGCGTCCGATATTTAAGGAAATGATAGTCGCGCGCCACGAGCTCCCGAAGATATGGATCGCGGTCAATTTTAAATTTCATCAACCCAGCCCGGCTGCCGGGAATCACCACCACGTTTCTGCATCCTTCGATCGGGTTCGCCAGCATGTCCCGATCGATGATTGCGCTGCTGAGCAGCAGGATCCGGTAGAACGGTGTGGAGTCTCGCCTGCCAATGCTCCAGCTGACCGGATTGACGCCGGTTTGCTCAACCTGGAGTTGCGCCGCCAACTGATCGACCAGCTGCCTCATTTCCTCAATATTCTGCTCCCTGGCGGCGGCGGTCTCATGCGGTTTCAGCTTCCAGGTATTATTGCCGGGGTTCAACCCGGCGTAGGATTCCAGGCACTGGCATACAAGATCGTCCGGTGGCGTCAGGAATCCCGGGAAGCGCTGGTAGAGTCTTTCCAGCGTTTGACCGAGGGGCAGTTCATTTTCCTGCCTGAGCCAGGTGACGATCTCGTTCTCCAGCCTGTCTGCCAGTGAAGGTCGGCTGGGGTCAGCTTCCACGAGCCACCACAATCCACTCTCAGGGTCCTGGGCGGTGGCGTTCATGCGCCGCAGAAAATCGGGATCAGCCAGCAGACCGTTGAGCATCGCCTGGGTTTCAGCCGCCTTTTCGTAGGTGTATTGTTGAATGGAAGGGGGAAAGGCGTTCACCTCTGCCAGCGCGCACATGGCCGCCGTGTGAAGTTCGATGTGCTCGGTTGGCTCGCCAATTTCATTTAATAATTCACGCATCACATCGCGGGCGGTGCGTTGCATGTTGACGGGTTGAAACTCGCGCGTCGTCAGCCCGGTTTTCCACTCCAACTGGATCGGGGTGTCGAGGTTTTTCACCGCGCAGCCCTGGATCCTAAAACCGCTGATCGCGGCGCTTTGAATGACGGAGCTCATCAATCCAGCAGCGGGCTCCGGCACTAATCCAAACATGGGAACGTTCTCGCCGGCGAGCGCCGCGGCTGGCAGCAGAGCGGAATGCAGGGCGGAGGTATGCCAGTGCCAGTCGAAGCGCCGCCGCTCGATCACCTGGCTGAACCCTGACGCCTTCTGTTTCCCCCACAACCACGACGCCCACAGGCTGCAGAGGGTCCAAAACGCCTGGTTGGGGCGTGGAAAAACACACATCAGCTTATCGATCCTGGTCCCCTTCGCCGCAGCTGCCAGGTCTCGCACCCTGCCGGGATACAGGCAAATGCCGGGTCCCGCTGGCATGTCCGGCCAGGTGGTCAGCTCGACCGCTTTTACCCGGCTGCACCATGTTTCAGTGGCGTTCGCCAGTTCCATCCACAGGTTCTTTTCCAGGTATTGATTGGGAACGCTCAACTGCCTCGGGCGCTCTCTTTCTTCCGGCCATGCCCAGATGGCATTGCCCGCGTCGAGCAGGGAAAGCATCAATGCTTCAAGCAGCTCACGCCGGCGCTCTGGAAGGCGCATGCCCTCCAGTTTGTTCATCATGGTGAACAGGATATATAACGCGCGCACGGGGTAGATCGAGATGGCGGCTTCCACGCTCTCGCGGTCATCCACTTCGCCGCCAAGCACCCGTTCCAGCGCCCTGGCGCGGTGCAGCCGCTCGCCCCGCGTGATCTGTTCGAGACGCTGAATGTCCTCATCTGTGATCGGGTGCTCGCCGCTATCGCCACAGCGCTCGCAGGTGTAGATACGGCTGAATGGCACCGATTCTCCGCGCCGCCAGAGGTAGCCGCTGGCCTGAATTTCTTTGCCGCAACTGGCGCAATGGGTGAGATACAGGCTGCTGATCGAGATTTCCAGGCGTTCGTCGCCTTTTTTCAGCGCCGCCAGTTCCCCGATCACGTTGGTGAATTCTACGCGGGTTGGCGCGCTAGCCAGCATGCGGAGTTCAAAGGCGATCACGGGATTGTTGCACGCCGCAAGTACGAGGTAACCGGCCGCCGCGCCTTCCAACAGCGCCGCTGGCGAGGAACCCAGCGGGTCCAGGATCAGCGCGCCGGGTTTCGCTGTCCTATCAAGCCAGCCGGCGACCATCCCTGGCTGATCGAGCGGGAGGAAGCGCTCGAAGGGGAGGTCTCTGGAAGGCCCGGCTGCGGGAATATAAGGGATTTGAAGAATTAACTGACTCATTATTCTTATAATAGCCGAAAAAACATATTTTTCAACAAATTAATACGGAGGATACCCAGTGGCATCCTCCTTTTCTCGTTCATTATCTCAGACTATCTCAGCAGCGCGTTCTCTTTGATCGCGGGTATGTGCTGGCGGACGTTTTCGATCGCCTCGGTCGGATACTCGTAATCCTCCAGTTCTCCGTTGAGGTATCTCTCATACGCCGTCATGTCGAAATACCCGTTGCCCGACATGTTGAACAGGACGACCTTCTTTTCACCGGTCTTCTTCGCGTCCAGCGCGATGTCGACCGCTGCCCGCAGCGCGTGGGCGGATTCCGGTGCTGGCAGGATCCCCTCAGTGCGGGTAAATAATAAAGCCGATTCGAACACCGCTTTCTGGTGAACAGCGACCGCTTCCACCAGCCCGGCGTTGTATAGCGCGGAAAGCGTGGGCGCCATGCCGTGGTAGCGCAGCCCACCTGCGTGGATGGCGGCCGGCATGAAATCATGCCCGAGCGTGTACATGCGCACCACAGGGGCCATGCAGGCCGAGTCGCCGTAATCGAAGGCGTACAGCCCCTTGGTCAGTGACGGCGTGGCGTATGGTTCCACTGCCAGCAGGCGGGTTCTCTGACCATTCTTGAGGTTCTCACGCAGGAACGGGAAGGCGATGCCGGAAAAGTTGGATCCACCGCCGACGCAGCCGATGACCACATCGGGGTACTCTCCAGCCATGTCCATCTGTTTCAGGGCTTCTTCGCCGATCACCGTCTGGTGCAGGAGCACATGGTGCAGCACCGAACCGAGCCCGTACTTCTTCGCGCCGTTTGAACTCACCGCCGCTTCCACCGCCTCAGAGATCGCGACCCCCAGAGAGCCCGGAGTATCCGGTTGTTCTGCCCGCAGTTTACGGCCAAAAGCCGTGTTTTCACTGGGGCTTGAAAACACCCTGGCCCCGTAAGTTTCCATCAGGTGCCGCCGGTAGGGTTTTTGATCGTACGAAACCCGCACCATGTACACCTCCAGGTCCATACCATAGAACGTGCAGGCCATCGCCAGGGCAGCCCCCCACTGACCCGCCCCGGTTTCAGTGGTCATCGCTTTGGTTCCGGCTATCTTGTTGTAATACGCCTGTGGGATAGCGCTATTGGACTTGTGGCTTCCGGAAGGGGATACCCCCTCGTACTTGAAGTAGATATGCGCCGGGGTGCCCAGCGCTTTTTCCAGCCGGCGGGCGCGGATGAGCGGCGTCGGGCGCCACAATTTGTACGCCTCTCTCACTTCCGATGGGATCTCGATATACCGGTCGGTGGAGACTTCCTGCTCGATCAATCCCGGGGCAAATAGCGCGCCCAGGAAGTCAGGGGTGACCGGTTCCAGCGTTTGCGGGTTGAGCACCGGTTCCGGTTTCACCGGAGAATCGGCGTTGACGTTGTACCAGTGGCGCGGGATGTCGCTTTCGTGCAAGATGTATTTCGTTGTCTCGTCCATTTTTGTCTCCTTTTAGAGTAGTGATGATCCTGCTGGACGGGTGGGGGAAATTAAAAAAACCCGTCCCTCCTGGGGACGGGCGTCTGCCCGCGGTGCCACCCCGGTTAAGCGGCTTATCTGTTAACAAAAAACCTCCTGAGTATGCTCCAGGAGATCGGATATGCCAGCTTCACTCGTTCAGGGTACGACAGGATTCCTGTTTATACCCGATGCCTGCTAACGGCGGCACCCCGGCGGCGGTTACTCGTTCTCACTTTCACCTCGCGGCTCAGAGGTCCATTCGGGATTGTCGTTCACGCGGGTTTCCACCTTTTCCCGCTCTCTGGAGTGACCTCACAATCCTTACTCGTCCCCGTCAAAGCCATTGTTATTCAATTTTGTAGAATTATAGGCGCATCGCCTGAATTGTCAAGGCATTTGGCCGAAACCAGATCCACCAGCTGCAGGGTTCCCCATTTTTACTTTTATTTTCATCGCGAATAGAAAGGGAAGGCAATGATATACAGGATGGTCGTGACCAGGCAGGTAACCAGCATCACGGGTAAGCCGCGTTTGTTCCACAATTTCACGGTGATCGGGTGGCGCGTCCTTTCAGACAGCGATGCCACGATGATATTGGCCGTCGACCCGATGATCGTGCCGTTCCCGCCCAGCCCCGCGCCGAAAGCCAGCGCCCACCAGTATGGGTGTACATTTATGCCTGATTGCGCCAGCCCCTGGATGACCG
>CAYYBP010000124.1:0-6362 GCA_964470275.1 uncultured Anaerolinea sp.
CCGCGGCCGGCGACGATGCCGAACGTGAACGAGCCCAGTTGGGCGACGGACAGGTAAGCCCCGCCGACTCCCATCAGCGCGCCACCGATGACCAGCGCGATTGTTCGCAGCCGGTAGACGTTGATCCCGGCCGCGTCTGTCGCTTCAGGGTTGTCACCCACTGAACGCAGGTTCAGCCCGAAATTGGTCCGAAACACCACCCACCAGATAATGGGAATGAGTGCGATGGCGATATAGGTCAGCGTGTATTGCGAGAAGATCGGGCCAAAAACCGGGCTTTCAGAGAATATGCTCAACTGCTTGAAAGGCTGGATCGATGGCAGGATGCGGTTTTCGCCAAAGATCACTCTAAAGCCGAACAACGAAAGCGCCGTCATCAGCAGGGTGATTCCCAGGCCAGAAACATGCTGGTTCACCCCCAATCTCACAGAGAACAGACTCATGATCAACCCGGACAGCATTCCTCCGACGAGAGCTGTCAATATCCCCAGCCACAGGGAACCGGTGAGGGATGCAGCGGTAAATCCGGAAAAAGCGCCAAAGAACATGGTGCCTTCAATGCCCAGGTTCAGGATGCCGGCGCGCTCACAGAAGAGCTCGCCGAGCGTGGCAAAGATTAAGGGAGTAGCAATACGCAGCGTCGCCGCGATTAAGTCAACTATAAAATCACCCATGATCATACCCTCTTAATTCGGTAGTTCTGAAGTAATAACATGCCAAGTGTGACCAGCAGTAGGGTGGATTGGACAACATCACCCAGGTATACGGGTACCCCAAGCACCCGGCTGACCGTTTGCGCGCCGGTGTCGATCAGACCGATAAACAAGGCGGCAATGGTTGCCCCGATCGGGTTCAAACCACCCAGGGTGGCGACGATAATGCCGGTGTAACCATAACCGCCTGAAAGTTCGCTGATGAGATGATAATGGATGCCTGCGATCTCGCTCACGCCAGCCAGTCCGGCAATGCCGCCGCTGACCAGAGCTGCAATCAACATCGTGCGGTCGACATTAATCCCGGCGAATTGCGCCCCGGCCTTGCTGGCGCCAACCGCGCGCATCTGCAGGCCAAAGGGGGTACGTTTGATGATGATAAATACGATGATCACTACAACGATGGCGATGATAAAGCCCAGGTGCAAACGCGACTTCGGGACCAACTGGACGAACCTGGCCGCTTCAAAGAACTCGGGGGATTTTGGCCAGCCTGTTTCAGGGTCGCGCCATGGACCGTTGAGCAGTGCTGAAATGAAGTACATGATGATCGAGTTCATCAACAGGGTGGTCACCACTTCGTCCACTTTCAGTTTGACCTTCAACAGGGCGGGGATCAGCGCCCATAACATGCCGGCGATGAACCCGAGGACCAGCATGAGCGGAACCACTGCGATCGCTGGAAGCCCAACGAACGTGGCGCCGACCCAGGCGGCGGCAACCGCTCCGGCGTATAACTGACCTTCTGCGCCGATGTTGTAGTAGCCGGACGCGAAGGCAAAGGTCACAGCGATGCCTGTAAAGATCAAGGGAGTGGCCTTCACCAGCACTTCAAGGGCTGAAAACTTGGTGGATAGGGGAACGATGATGAAATTGTAATAAGCCTCGAGCGGTTTTGCCCCAGCGAGGACCACGAATATTGATGTAATTAGGAATGTTACCAAGACCGCCACGATCGGGATCAGGGCTTTTGCCCACACCGGAGCTGGCGATCGTTCAAGCCTGAGTTTGATCACAATAAAACCTCCAAATGTGTATAAATTACGCAGCTCCGGCCATGAGCAGGCCAAGTTTTTCCGGTGTCGCTTCAGACGCGGGGATGATGCCCCTGATCTTCCCTTCGTACATCACCGCGATACGGTCAGAAAGCGCCAGCACCTCGTCGAGGTCTTCTGATAGAAGAACAACAGCCGTTCCTCTCTCCCTTTCTTCAAGCAGGCGTTTGCGCACGTATTCGGTTGCCCCAACATCCAACCCGCGGGTCGGCTGGGAGGCAATCAGCACTTTCGGTTTGCGTGAAAGCGCCCTGGCGAGCACCACTTTCTGCATGTTGCCACCCGAAAGTTTTCGCAGCTGATCACCCGGTGAAGCCTTAATCTGGAACTCTTTGATGATCTCGGCCGCGTCTTTCTGGATCTTCTTGCGGTCTAACGTGCTCCTGTTGGTGTAATCCTTGATGTGTTCAAGCGCGAGGTTTTCGGCAACCGTCAGTTCCCCGATCGTGCCTTCGTGCCTGTCCTGCGGTGTTCGCCCGACCCCCGCGTCAGAAATTTCACCCGGCGAAAGCCTGGTGATGTCCTTGCCTTCAACCAGGATGGTTCCGTGGTTGGGTTGGACCAGGCCGGTGAGCACCTGGGTCAATTCGCCCTGGCCGTTGCCAGAAACGCCGGCGATCCCCAAAATTTCGCCCTTTCCAACCGCGAAGGAAATATTCTCGAGCGTTTTGAATCCCTGTTTACCTTCCAGGGTGATCTGCTTGAGTTCATACACAGGCTCAATGAACTCGTGGGTTGTCTGGCGCTGCACGCCAAATGTCTCGCGGCCGACCATCATTTTCGCCAGTTCCACCTGGGTTGTCTCTGATTTCTTTACCGTGTTGGCTAATTTTCCGTCTCGCAGAACGGTGATCCTGTCGCAAACAGTCATAACTTCGATCAATTTATGACTGATGAATATCACTGAAAGGCCAGATTTTACCAATCTGACAAGCGCTTCAAATAAGAGGTCCACTTCCTGGGGAACGAGCACCGCTGTGGGCTCATCCATGATCAAAATTCGGGCGTTGCGGTAAAGTGCTTTGAGGATCTCTACCCGTTGCCTTTCACCGACCGAAAGGTCCTTGACCAGGGCGGAAGGTTTTGTGGGGATGCCGTATTTCTCTGCGGCCGCAGCGACATCCTGTTCGATTTCTTTCTGAGAAAGGACAATTCCTTTTGAATAACCAAGAACGATGTTCTCGGCGACGGTGAGGGTGGGAACAAGCGTGAAGTGCTGGGTTACCATTCCCACACCAGCAGCAATGGCATCTTTTGGAGAATAAATATTTACCTTTTCACCATTTACAAAGATTCCGCCGCTATCAGCCCGGTACAGACCGTAAAGGATGCGCATCAGCGTTGTTTTACCAGCGCCGTTCTCACCCAGCAGGGCGTGGATCTCTCCCTGTTCGAGTTCAAAACTGACATCCTGGTTGGCTTTTACCGGACCGAAGGATTTATTGATGTGCTTCATTTCAACTGCTAACATGGGACATCCTTCGTTTCGTTATTATGCAAAAAGGTGGGGCGGCAAGATCAGATCCTTGCCGCCCCCTTGTACGGTAGTTAGTTCACTGCTTCGGGTTGAGCTTCATCGATGGGTACGCGGAACATACCCGTTATGATGGCTTCTTCTTTCGCCTTCACAGCATCGAGGACTGCAGCAGGGATCTTGCTTTCGTTTCCATGGAACGGGGCCAGGGTGGCTCCACCAAGGGCGTACATGCTGAAGTCCTTCAGGTCGATGGCGGTGAAAGTACCGGCTTTGACCTGGTCGATCACGTAATTGACGGTCGGTGTCATGTTCCAGACGGGACCGGTGATGACAAAATCGGGAGCCACGGAGTTCTGGTCGCTCATGTTGCCGAACACATAGACGCCCTTTTCAGCTGCGGCTTCGATGACGCCCGCGCGCTCAGCGTAAAGAACATCGGCGCCGGCACTGATGTGCGAGAGAGCTTGTTCCTTGGCGGTGGCAGGATCAAAGAAGGAGTTAATGAAGGAAACAAGCACCTTGACATCGGGGTTGGTCTCTTTAGCGCCGGCGATGAAGGCGTTCACGAGGCGGTTAACTTCCGGGATGGGGACGGCCGCGACGATACCAATGGTATTGGTCTTGGTCAAACCACCAGCGATCATGCCGCTCAGGTAGGCCGGTTCGTGGATCCAGTTGTCAAACACAGCCAGGTTGGGGGCAACCGGGCCGAGTTCTGAGCCGAAAGCGAAGGCGATCTCAGGATAGTCTTTTGCCACGCGGCGAACTGCTTCTTCATTTACAAAGGCATCGCCCATGATCAGGTCAGGTTTCTGTTGTTCGCAAATTTCGCGCAGAACTCGTTCCATGTCACCCGAGTAGCCGATATCCTCTGTAAACGAGTAATCGATCTTGCCTTCTTCTTTGGCAATTAAGAGAGCATCATGGATCACACCGTCCCAGGGTTCTTCGATGGGTGTGGCGAAAGCGCCGTACACCTTTAACAGGCCAGGAGCCTCAGTAGGTGCAGCGGTTGGTTGGGCGCAACCAGCGATCAGGCTGGCGACCATCAGAACAGCGACAAACACGAAAACGAACGACTTTTTAAACATTTTTTCTCCTTCTTTCTAAAATGGTTTGGGTGCGAAGAGAAGAACAAAAGGTATATTATCGATTGTCACCTCCTTGTAAATTTTCGCAATCATAGCATAATCGACGTTTCAGGGTCATGCCCTTACGAGTTTTCCCTCAGGATGGTGTTCATCCTCTCCTGGTCCACCAGCTTGCCATGGCTGACGACGTAAACCGGCTTCTCGTGGAAGCGCAACGCTTCGAGCACATTGGGTTGGTCGAGCACCACCAGGTTGGCAGGCGCGCCTTCCTTGATCCCGAAATCTTTCAAACCGATGGCGCGGGCGGCGTTCTTGGTGACCATGTCGTAGAGCACTTCCATGTCGTCGCGGGTGGTAAACCACAACAGGTGAGAATTCAGGAAGGCCACCTCGAGCATGTTGTTGCGCCCGTAAGGATAGTAGGCGTCCGAAATATCGTCCTGGCCCAGGCAGACCAGCACGCCTTCTTCGAGTAGTTCGCGTACACGGGCATGCAGCGGGCCGGTGTGGGGGTCGCTAACCACACCCATATCGGCTTTCTTGAGAATCGCCGCCAGTTTCTGCAGGTACGGCTTGGGATACATCGACATTGCCCGGGCGTGGTGCGCCAGCGAGCGCCCCTGCCAGCCGGAGCGAATGGTTTCGAGCGCCATCACCTCAAGCGAGCGTAAACCGTTGTCGCCGGCGTCGTCCACCAGCATCGAGACCGGCTTGTCATATTCCTTGGCCAGCGCAAAACAAATCCGGACGTGCTCCGCGATATCGGCGTCGGTGTATTCAATCCAGGGAATGCCGCCAACCACATCCGCGCCAAGGTCCATCGCCTGGCGCATCAGTGCTTCAGCGCCCGGCTCCCGCACCAGCCCGTCCTGCGCGAATGCCACGGTCTGGATATCCACGATGCCTTTGAATTCATCGCGGGCTTTGATCAGGGCTTTGATGCCCTCGAGCTTGCCCTTCGAGTCGACATCGGCGAAAGCGCGGATGTGCGTGCAGCCGTAACGGGCAGCCAGCGCGGCGGCCTTGCGGACGTTCTTGATGATCCATTTTTCGTCGTAGTTCTCTTTAACCCGGGCAGCCAGCTCGATGGCGGTCATCGCCTTGCCCATGTCCGCGCCATGATAATCCTTCAGCGCGGCTTCGTCCATCATCATCAGGGTGTACACTTTGCAGAGGTGGAGATGGGTGTTGACGAAAGATTCGGTAACAAGATTACCCGCAGCGTCGAGTTCGTGCGCGGCTTTGCCATCGATCTTCGCGGCGATCTTTTCGATCTTGCCAGCTTTGACCGCGATATCTTTTTTGTTCTTGGGATCGTCACGCAATACTGCATTGCGGATGATCAGGTCAAATTGGTCAGTCATGTTCCTCCAAAAACAGAGTAGCGATTTATGAAAACGCCGGATGTCCCCATCCGGCATTTTCGATAGTTAAAATTTATTTCACGATGCCGGCATCGAGCATGGCAAGGTAGATTTTCTCCGCTGAATACGGGGGACCTTCCAGGCGGACACCGGTGGCGTTGTAGATGGCGTTGCCGAGGGCCGCGATTGTCGGAACCATCGGGTGCTCTCCAACACCGCGCGCGCCCCATGGACCATCATCCTGCGGAACCTCGACGTACGGGGTCTCGAGCTTAAACTTGGTATCGGCGGCGGTGGCGATGCGGTAATCCACGAAACTCGGGTTGGTCATCACACCGTTGCGCAGGCGGATTTCTTCGAACATCGCCGAGCTCAAGCCCTGCACGAAACCGCCTTCCACCTGGGCGTTGACCAGCGCTGGGTTAATGGCTTTACCCACATCGAAGGAAGCAGCCGCCTTGATCACGTGAATGCGACCGGTGTTCTTCTCGATCTCGATGTCCAGTCCTTCACAGCCAACCGTGTAGTGAACCACGGCGCGCGGTCCCTGGCCAGTCTCTGCGTCCAACCCGGTGACGTAGGTCGGCATGAATGAACCGCGTCCAACGATCGGACCGCCCACCCATCCCTGGTCGTTCTCTTTCGGAAGACCGTAGATGACC
>CAYYBP010000125.1:0-6298 GCA_964470275.1 uncultured Anaerolinea sp.
GGATGCAGGTACACTGGGAGCGTTGATGCTGGCTGGCGGTGTTCTCGGCGCGCTGGTCATCCCACCGTTCTCCGATAGGCAGCGCAAGCGGCAGAAGTACATCCTGCTGGGATTCGCGCTGGCGATCCCCGGCTTGATCGGTATTACCTTTGCACGATCCGCCTGGCTGCTATTCGCGAGCGCTTTTTCAATGGGATTCTTCCTGGTAAGCGCCAACCCGGTCGGTATGCAGTACGCGGCTGAAATTACCAACCCGACCCCCGAGGGCACCTCGAACGGTTTGATCCAGTTGTTTGGCCAGGCATCCGTGGTCTTTGTGTACATCATGGAAGCGCTCAAGGACAAGAACGGTGCTTTTACACCCGCGCTCCTGTTGGCCGTGGGCTTGATGCTGGTCAGCCTGTTCCTGATAACGCGGCTTAAAGACCCGGAACACGCCGCGGTATAAGAAAAAATCCCTTTGATCCAATCCTCCTTCCGGATAGAGTTTCATCCGGGGGGAGTTTTTTTATCCAAAAAGCAATGGTAATGTTTCTCAGCGACCAATTTTGAAAGACATCTTGCATTTATTTTATAAATGTTGTATTATCTTAGAGTGAAAGTTAACTTGCAAGATTCCAAAAAATGTAAGTCTTTCACACCGACACCAGTATTGCCACATTAAAATACTTTACAACCGAGGAGTTCGCATGAAGCATGATATCGAAGCTATCTTCCTTGATGTAGGCAACACGCTGAGGATCGTCCTGGACGAGCCGGATTTTCAGCAGCGCGCCATGCAGGAATTAATGGAACTGGTCGGGGCGCAGGAACCCCAGGATGAATTCTTCGAAAAGGTCGAGAAGCGCTGGAAAGCCTACAGAAAGGCGTCGAAAGCATCATTACTGGAGAGTCCTGAAGAGATCTTGTGGACCAAATATCTGCTGCCGGATTACCCGGCTGAGAGGATCGCGCCGCTTCACGGCAAATTGACGCGACTTTGGCGCGACCGGGATGGTCGGAGAGTACCGCGCCACGATGCCAAAGAAACCATCATTGAACTGGATCGCCGCGGTTACCTGTTGGGGATCATCGCCAACACGATCACTGAAACTGAGATCCCGGATTGGATGCAATCAGACGGCGTGGAAAAGTACTTCAAGACGGTGATCCTGTCCTCCAAGGTCGGCATACGCAAACCCAATCCTGAGATCTACTGGATGGCCGCCCGCCAGATCGGCGTGGAGCCCGCCAAATGCGCCTACGTCGGCGATAACCCGGTGCGGGATGTGGAGGGCACACAGGCCGCCGGGTTCGGGCTGATGATCCTGTTTGAAGAACCGGCTACGCTGGCAAAGGAACCGCCCACCGGCATCGTCAAGCCGGATTACACCATCAAGGAAACCATCCAGCTGCTGGATATTTTCCCGCCAAGAAACTCGCAGTAATAAAAGGTTGGGATGACAGACCATCAGGTTGTCTCAGGATCGCCACAAGCCCCACCCCGCGGGGGGAAGGCGCTTGCTGCTGCGGTTAGAGAGCTTTACGCGGAAGGGCAAACCGATTATTCGCTTGCCCCGATCGTCCTGAGCGGTGACTCGGGCGAGCCGGTTGGGCGGGTGAAGGATGGCGACGCGGTGGTCTTCTGCTGCCGCCGCGGCGAACGGGAGATCCAGTTAACAGAAGCCTTCGCTGACCCCTCCCTCGACAAGTTCCCGCGCGAACCATTTGATCACCTGAAGTTCATCATCCTCACGCTTTACCATGACAAATTCAAAGATCTGCCAGTCGCGTTCGCGCCGTCCAGGGTGCAGCATACCCTCGGCGAGACGGTCAGCCGGGCGGGTCTTACCCAGGCGCGCATCTCAGAGTCAGAAAAATTCGCCCACGTGACTTTCTTCCTCAACGGCGGCAACGGTGCGCCATACCAGCTGGAAGAGGATATTCGCATCCCGTCCCTGAAGGGCGTCCCCTTCGACCAGCATCCTGAATTACGCCTGGAAGCGGTGGCCGATAAGGTGATCGAGACACTGGGTCGGCAAGTCGACCTGGTGATCACGAATTTCGCCAATGGCGATGTCATCGGCCACACAGCCAGCAAAGACGCGAAGATAAAATGCGCCGAATTAATTGATCAACACCTGGAGAGGGTGGTGGCAGCGGCCCTTGGAGCGGGATATGTGGTACTCATAACCGCGGACCATGGGAACATTGAAGAACTATTCACCGAAGACGGAAAACCGCATGTCTCCCACTCCACGAATCCGGTCCCATTTTTTATTTTTGATCCCCAATCCAACATATTATTGGAACCGGATTCCGGGAAACTGGCGGATATTGCTCCCACCATCCTCCAGGTGTTGAAGGTGACCGCGCCCGCTGCCATGACCGGCACGAGCCTAGCCGCGCAGCATGATTTCGGACCCAACCGGAAGGCGCTGTTGATCATCCTGGATGGATGGGGATTAAGCGATAACGCAGAAAACAACCCCATCACCATGGCAAAAACACCCTACTGGGATAGTCTGCTCGAGCGGTTTCCTCATTCAGCCCTTGGGGCTTCGGGGGAGGATGTGGGCTTAAAGCCTGGAAAAGCCGGTAATTCTGAAGCAGGACACATGAACATCGGTGCCGGCCGGGTCATCCCGCAGGATGATGTCCGGTTGGATATGGCGATGAAAGACGGCAGTTTCTACACCAACGAGGTGATTTGCCAGGCGATCGACGAAGTGAAAAAGCGGGGATCCTCGCTGCACCTGATCGGGTTGTTGACCGAAAAGAGTTCGCACGGTTCGATCGAATATCCGCTGGCGGTCCTCAAAATGGCCAAAGCCGCCGGTTTGAAGGATGTTTTTCTGCACATGATCTTTGACGGCCGCAGTACCGAGCCAGGGAGCGCCCCGGCTTTATTGGAAAAACTGGAAGCGATGGTGGACGAGATTGGCATCGGTCAGATCGTCACGGGCATCGGCCGGGGCATCGCGCTGGACCGGGACGGAAATTACGATAAAACCAGGCGCGCCTACGACGCGCTCGTGCATGGCAGCGGGAAGCAGGTAAAACTATGAAACATGAATTCCTGAAGAAACTGGTCATACCCGCCAAGACTAAAATCGTCATGCTGATCATGGACGGGCTGGGCGGGCTTCCAATTGAACACGGCGGAAAAACAGAACTGGAAGCCGCGCATACCCCCAATCTCGACGCGCTCGCGGAGCGATCCGCGCTGGGGCTGTCAAGCCCCGCCGGCCCGGGAATCGCGGTCGGCAGCGGCCCGGGGCACCTGGCGATTTTCGGGTTTGACCCGATCGAATATGAGATCGGGCGCGGCGCGCTGGAAGCCCTTGGTGTTGGCATCGACCTGGGGGAGCGGGATGTCGCCGCCCGGGGGAACTTCTGCAAGGTGGATGAAAACGGGCTCATCGTCGACCGGCGGGCTGGCAGGCTGGCCACACCCGAAGCCATTAAACTGGCAAGAATGCTCAACGAGATCCGCATAGATGGCGCGGAAGTGCATATTGAGCCGGTAAAAGAGCACCGCTTCGCCATGGTCATTCGCGGCGATGGATTAAGCGCTTCCGTACAAAACACGGACCCTCTCAAGGATGGTCTCGCGCCGCTCAAGGCGCAGGCCCTGGACCAGGCTTCTGAAAAAGCCGCCGGGCTGATTAACGACTACATTGATAAAGCGCGGGCTGTACTGAAAGATGAAGAGTTGGCCAATATGATCCTGCTGCGCGGCTTTGACCGGCTGCCCGAGGTTCCCAAGTACGGAGATCTTTTCGGGCTCAAGGCAGCATCCATCGCGGTGAACGGCATGTACAAGGGGGTCTCGAGGCTGGTGGGCATGCAGGTGCTGCCCGTTGAAGGGTACAGCATCGAGGACGAGTTCACGACGCTTGAGAAATACTGGGAGCAATTTGATTTCTTCTATCTTCACATCAAGCAAACCGACACCCACGGAGAGGACGGTGATTTTGACCGCAAGGTCAAGGTGATCGAGCTGGTCGATAGCCAGGTACCGCGCCTGATGGCGCTCAAGCCGGACGTGGTGCTGGTTACCGGGGATCACTCCTCCCCGGTGGAAATGCGCTCGCATAGCTGGCATCCGGTGCCGGCGCTGCTGTATGGCAGGTACGTGCGGGAGGATAATATCCCCGAGTTTGGCGAGCGAGCCTGCACTCGCGGCAGCCTGGGGATTATGCCGGCAAAAGATTTTATGCCCTTGCTGCTTGCGAACGCCGGGCGGTTGGCCAAGTACGGAGCATGAGAGAAAAGGCGGGAAAAATGGGAGAGAACGGATTGAAAGGAAAGGATATTACGCAGCTCATCAGTGATCATTATGGTGCCCTGACCAAGAGCGAAAAACTGATCGCGAATTTTGTGCGCAAGAACCAGGAGGAAAGCGCTTTCCTCTCGGCCGGTGAAATTGCCAAGCGCCTTAACCTGAGTGAGGCCACCCTGGTGCGGTTTGCACACACCCTGGGTTTTTGCAGCTACCCCGCGATGCGCCAGGAGCTGCAGGAGGGCTTCAGGCAGCGCGTCACTCATTCTGCGCGCTTGCGCGGCAGATTGGACGAGATGCGCGAGAAAGGGGGAATCCTGGAGCGGTTGACCACAACCGAGATCGATTACCTCAGCCAGGCGCTTGATACGATCGATCAGGCTCAAATGGACCAGGCGGTTCAACTTTTATTGAACCATGAGCGGGTATTCGTGTTTGGAACCGGCCCGTCAATCTCGCTGGTGGACCTGATGGAAATTCGCCTGCGGCGTTTTGGCAAGGAAGTGATCCCCATCAAATCCTCAGGCCGCGAAGTGATCGACCCATTGTTATTGGTGAAACCTGGAGACCTTGTTTTTGTCATCTGCTTTTTTGATCAAAATCCAACCCTGCGGCTGGTGCTGGATTATTGCCGCCAGGCTGGTGCAACGATCATCATGTTAACAGACACCCTCGACACCATCCTTGGAGACAAGGCGGACGTGATTTTGAGCGCAAGGCGCGGACCGGTTGGAGAATTTCACTCACTGGTTGTGCCCATGACCGTGATCAACGCCTTGCTTTTATCTGTTGCCGCAATGGACCAGGAACGCATCATGCCCTTGCTTGACCGGCTGGATACGTTGCGCGATCAGTTGAAGGACCTGAATAAATCGAGCGACATGGTTTAGTTGGATTTATGGACATACCTGAGGAATTGAACCTTGGACCAGAAGAAAGGATAAAACAAAAGGTGTAAGCTGATGACAGTAGCTTCAATGGTTCCAAAAGACAATAAGGAAATGTGGCTTGCGCGACTGCGCCGCTTCCTCCGCTGGCTGACCAGCCCGCATGTCATTCTGTCCCTCATTATGATCGTGGTCATGTTCTACCTGGTCATTATCCCGCTGTACCGGATGATCGTAACAACCATCACGGTGGCGGATATTGACCTGAGAGCGATCAGGGATGCTGATGTAGGGGACTTCACCTGGTACCACTGGGTGAGGATGCTCACCGGCAAGATCGGCAAGTTAATGACATATCAGCCATTAGTCCACAGCGTTACCGTGGCAGTTGGCGCCACCGGGTTAGCCCTGGTGATCGGCGGCTTGATGGCCTGGCTGGTGTGCCGCACGGATATCCCGGGCAGGGAGACCATCCACATGCTGGCGCAGGTGCCGTATATCATGCCATCCTGGACGATCGCCATGGCTTGGTTGGTGCTGTTCAAAAACTCCACCGCAGGAGGCACCATGGGGCTGCTGGAATACATAACCGGTAGTCCTACACCAGACTGGCTGGCGTATGGGGCGATTCCGATCATCATCAGCAGCGGGCTGCACTATTACACCTTCTTTTTCCTGTTCATTTCAGCGGCTTTGTTATCGATTGATTCTTCCCTGGAGGAAGCGGGAGAACTTGCTGGCGCGGGGCGATGGCGAATCATGCGCAAGATCACCTTCCCATTGGTGATCCCGGCCATTGCCTCTGGTTTCATTATGACTTTTTCAAAGGCGATGGGCACGTTTGGCGGACCAAACGTGCTGGGTTTACCGATCCGCTACTACACCCTGTCCACCATGCTCAAATCCAATTCGGGCATCGGCAATTATGGCGACGCCTTTGTGACGGCCATCGTGCTGATTGTCTTTGCCATGGTCACCGTGATGCTCAACCAGAAGATCGTTGGAACCCGCAAAAGCTATGAGACCATCGGTGGACGCGGATTCATGTCCAAAAAAGTGAAACTACGTAATTTCAAACCGATCATCGTGTCCTTGGTGGTGCTTTTTCAGTTCATCATTGCCGTATTACCGCTTGTTCTGCTTATTT
>CAYYBP010000126.1:0-6253 GCA_964470275.1 uncultured Anaerolinea sp.
CGTGAGAGCAAAGGGATTATTAGTATTTTGTTAGAGTAAGGTTGTTTTCTATTGACTTTAATAAAACAGAAAGCATACAATTAAACCATGGAGTATAAGGATTATTACAAGATCCTGGGCGTCGACCGCAAGGCCACCCAGGATGAAATTAAGAAATCGTTTCGAAAATTAGCGATGCAGTACCATCCTGACCGCAACAAAGACAACAAACAGGCCGAGGAGAAGTTCAAGGAAATTAACGAAGCCTACGAAGTCTTGAGCGACACCAAGAAACGCGAAAGGTACGATCAGCTGGGTTCTTCGTATTCTCAATGGCAGGCGGGTGGCGGGAATCCCGGGAATTTCAACTGGAGCGATTGGTACACCGGGCAGCCAGGCGGGCAGGGTCAGCAGGTATCCCCTGAGGATTTTGGCGATATTTTTGGCGGTTTCTCAGATTTCTTCAGGGTGATTTTTGGCGGCATGCCGGCGGGCACGCGCACGCAGCCCAGGCAGCCGTTCCCGCAGCAGGCTGCGCAGCAGCGCAAGGTAGCCAATTACGAACAGAAGGTGCAGATCACGCTGGAAGAAGCCTATCACGGCACCAGCCGACTGCTGCAGCTGAACGACCGGCGCATCGAGGTAAAGATCCCGGCCGGTGCGCGCACCGGAACCAAGGTGCGCGTGGCAGGGGCGGTGCCAAACACCGGGTATGGCCAGAATTCGGATATCTACCTGGTCATCGAAATCCTGCCGCACACCAAGTACAAAGTAAGCGGGTCTGACCTGACCACTGAAGTGAAGATCGACCTGTACACCGCCGTCCTGGGCGGATCCGTGACGGTCAACACCCTCTCGGGCGATGTGGTGCTCACCATCCCGCCCGGTACCCAACCGGGGCAGAAATTTCGTCTCAGCGGGAAGGGCATGCCGGTGCTTAAATCCAGTCAGACATACGGCAATCTCTACGTGATCACCAGGGTGGAATTGCCAAAAAAACTGACCAGCGAACAAAAGAAGCTGTTTGAAGAGCTTCAAAAATATCGGTAAAACTAAGAGGCAAAAATGAAAAAAACAATCACAATTCTCATCGCCTTGATCGCTGTGGTGGTGCTGATGTCCTGCCGGTTCTCCCCGGATCTAAACCTGGACCAGTTTCGGGACCTGGTCAATCCCACCCCGGCGGCTACGGCTGAACCACTCCTTAACCCCACGGCTGCTGCGCCAATTATCGTCAACGGCGAGGACATCCGGGCGACAGACCTGATTCTCACCAACCTGTATGAGCGGGTCAACCCCGGCGTGGTCTCGATCATTAATTACACCAGCGCCGGCGAAGGCAGCGGCTCAGGGTTTGTCTACGATTATGAAGGTCACATCATCACCAACTATCACGTGGTCGAAGGCGCTCAGCAAATCGAGGTGGATTTTCCGAGCGGTCTGAAAGTGTTTGCGACACTGGTGGCGACTGACCTCGATTCCGACATCGCGGTGATCAAGGTGGACGTGGCGCGCGATGAGCTGGTGCCGCTTCCGCTCGGCGATTCAGACGCGTTGAAGGTTGGCCAGATGGTGGTGGCGATCGGCAACCCCTATCGGCTGACAAGCACGATGACTCTGGGTGTGGTCAGCGCCAAGGGGCGCATCCTGGATTCGATCCGCACCACGGCGGACAGCACCTCGTACACCGCCGGGGATATCATCCAGACCGACGCGGCCATCAACCCCGGCAACTCCGGCGGCCCTCTGCTCAACCTGTCTGGAGAGGTGGTCGGCATCAACCGGGCGATCTATACCTCGGGGACTACCATCGAGGGCGAGGCGGTCAACAGCGGCATCGGGTACGCGGTGTCCATCAATATTGTCAAACGCGTGGTGCCCTACCTCATCAGCCAGGGTGAATATAACTACCCGCTGATGGGAATTTCGAGTTACTCGACCGAGATGACCCTGAGCCAGTGGAGACTGGTGAGCGATACAGCCACAACGGGAGTGTATGTCAACACGGTAACCCCGGGCGGGCCGGCGGACATCGCGGGCCTGAAAGGCGGTTCGACCCCCACCGAAATCCAGGGGTTCAACAGCGGCGGCGACATAATCACAGCGGTTGATGGAAAACCGGTGAATGTGTACGGTGATTTGATCAGTTATATCTTCATCAACAAACAACCAGGTGACGTGATCACCCTGACAATTCTGCGGAATGACCGCGAAATGGAGGTGAAACTGACTCTCGGTTCGAGATAGGCGATACTGCTGATCAACTAACAACTTAAGAGGAGGTATCAATGTTCACGGAGACAGGCCTGAGAAAGATCAGGGACTTTACTTCGAACGACCCGGTGGTGAGTTTGTATCTCAATACTGAACCCAGCCGGGGGAACGCGGAAACACATCGACTTAGACTACGTAACATGATCAAGGATATTCCCCTCAAGCAGGATGCAGAAGAGATCGAAAAATTCTTCAATTTCACTTACGACTGGTCGGGGCGTTCGGTAGCGGTTTTCTCGTGCGCGCCGGCCGGTTTTTTTCACTCCATCCCCCTGGCGGTGCCGGTCAAGGATTTTATCCAGATTGGTTCGAAGGCGGCAGTCGATCCGCTGGAGGACCTGCTGGAAGAATTCAGCAACCTGGGGGTGATCCTGGTGGATAAACAGGGCGCCAGGCTTTTCCATTTTCACCTGGGTGAACTGGCGGAGCAGCAGGGGGTTCTGGGTCACCTGGTGAAGCAGGTCAAGAGCGGCTCGGCCTCCTCTGAACATGGACTGCGGGGCGGCGGGGACGCTTCGAGAGCCATGAAAGAGACCATCAACCGCAACATCCGCGAGATCGCGGAAGCCGCGACCAGGTTCTTCGAGGCAAAACGGGTGAGGCGTGTGATGCTGGGCGGCTCAGATGAGAATGTGTCACAGCTGCGCAACACGCTGCCAAAGTCGATTCAAAGCCTGGTGGTGGGCACCTTTACCCTTGGCATGACTGCATCCAACGCCGAGGTGTTGCAGAAGGTGCTGCAGACGATCCAGCCCAGGTAATTGCGTTAAAAATATCAGCCGCGGCTTGCAGGTAAAGGCCGCGGCTGTTTAATTTCAGGGAAGGTGATTGGCGAGTAAGAGAACCTGGCCGTAGAGGGTATTCAGCGCCTCACGCGAGGTGGCCTGATCCTGCTCAAACAGGTTGGATGCGGCTTCATCCAGGCGGGACGAGAAACCGGAATAAGAATCCTTGTCCAACCCGAGCGCTTCGAGTTCTTTCAGGTCATCCTTGGCAAAGGTGAGCGCCTGGCGGGTGGTGGCGGTATCTGCCTGACCCAGCGCGAAGCGGGCTGAGTTGACATCTGTGAGCAGTTTGTACACCGCGCGTTTCAGGGTCGCGGCGGTCACCGCTGCCTCCTGCTCGGTGATGGTTGCCTTGGCGGTCTCGAGCTCGGCTTTGGTTGTGTCGAGGTTGGTTTGCAGCAGGGCATTTTGGATCTCAGCTTTTGAGAGATCCTCCGTGAGAGAAGCGATCTTCTCCGTCGAGGCTGCCGCGGCCGCGTCGGTGGTTTGTTTGTAGGGCTGGTAGAGGGCAAAATACAGTGTGGCGAGTCCGCCCAGGAAGAATACCAGCGCGATGAGGAGCCAGGTGACAAGGTTTTTACCAAGGCTGGATTTTGGTTTGGCTCTGACCGAATCGGGCACGATCCTCCTGGCTGGTTGAGGCTCTTCACTCACAGCCTCTACGACCGGCTCGGCTACAGCCGCGGTCTCAACCGCAGCCTCAACGGCTTCCGCTGCGGCTGCTTCGACCGCCGCCTGGTCGATCACGGCGCTTGTTTCTTCCACCGGGGTTGTCGCTTCATCTGCTTTCAGGGCTTCCTCAGGTTTATTTGTGGGTTCAAGATCCATGGTCATGCTCCTTTCGTCGAGCGTAATTATTATAAGTATAACCGCGCTGGCGGCTTTCTTCAAAGAATGTAAAGATCCGTCCACTGGCTGATGCACGGGTAGGGCGACAGACATCAGGTTATAATCGCCTGTATGGAATCCTCTCCGGAAGCAGCCAGAACAGAGAACCAGCAGCTCGCCAGGGCAGCCGGCACGGTGATGATCGCCATCCTGGCAGGCCAGGTATTCAGCCTGCTATCTTCGATCGTCATCACCAACGCCTTCGGCACCGGGATCGAAAATGAGGCGTTCAACGCCGCCAACCGGCTGCCGGATATCCTGTACAACCTGGTTGCCGGCGGCGCGCTGGCATCCGCCTTCATCCCCACTTTTACCACCCTGTTGACGAAGGGTGAAAGATCCAAAGCATGGTTGCTGGCATCCGCGATTGCCAACATCATCACCATCATCTTCATCGCGCTGGGCATCCTCATTGCCATCTTCGCGCCGTGGGTGGTGCGCAACATCCTGGCGCCCGGGTTTACCGACCCCGTGAAATTCATGCTCACGGTGGACCTGGTGCGCATCCAGCTGCTCGCCCCGGTCATCTTTGGCCTGAGCGGATTGTCGATGGGGATCCTCAACTCGCACCGCTCCTTCCTGTGGCCGGCGCTGGCGCCCATGATGTATTCCATCGGCAAGATCCTGGGGGTGGTGCTGCTCGCCCCGTCCATCGGCGTTTACGGCCTGGCGGTCGGGGTGGTGGTTGGCGCCGTGATGCACGGGCTGATCCAGCTGCCGTCGCTGCTCAGGCTGCCGGAGAGAAAATACACCCTGTCGCTGGGGCTCAAGTTGCCGGATGTGCGCGAGGTGGCGCGGTTGATGGGACCGCGGCTGCTGGGTGTGGCTTTTGTGCAGCTCAACTTCCTGATCAATACCCGCCTGGCGTCTCTAATGCCCATTGGCAGCGTGACCGCGGTGGCGCTGGGGTTTTCGTTGATGATGATCCCGGAGGCGGCCATCGCGCAGGCGATCGCCATTGCTGCATTGCCCACCTTCTCGGCGCAGGCTGCCGCCGGCAGGCTGAAGGAGATGCGCGGCTCGCTGGCGAGCCTGCTGCGCGGGCTGCTGTTCCTGGCGGTGCCGGCGTCGGTTGGGTTGATCCTGCTGCGCCAGCCGCTGGTAACGATCATCTACCAGCGCGGGCAGTTCAATACCGCGTCCACCCAGCTGGTGGCGTGGGCGCTGCTGTGGTACGCCGCCGGTCTGCTGGGGCATTCGGTGGTTGAGATCGTCAGCCGGGCGTTTTACGCCCTGCACGATACCCGAACCCCGGTTTTCGTGGGGGTGGGGGCGATGAGCCTGAACGTGGGCTTGAGCATTTTATTGAGCAACCTGTTTGTCAGTTGGGGCTGGATGCCGCACGGCGCGCTGGCGCTAGCCAATTCAACCGCCACCTTTTTGGAGATGGCAGTGTTGCTTTTCTTCATGAGCCGCAAGCTTTCAGGATTGGATGGCAGCAGGGTTCTGAATGGTTTGGCGAAAGCGCTCGCGGCCGCCGCGTTGATGGGAGCGGCGTTATGGGGCTGGCTAAAGCTGACACAAGGCGCGTCGGTGTGGTGGATCGCGCTGGGGGGAATGCTCATCGGGCTGCTGGTGTACGGGCTGGCGCTGGTTGTCCTGCGCGTCCCGGAACTGAGTAAGCTGACTCACACGCTTCAGCGTAGACTGAAAAAAGAATAAGCAAAGAAAGGACACATCGATGAGAAACAACTCCGGACAGGAATTCATGGTTAAGACCCGCTACGAAAACATCAGTCCTTCGCCCCAAAGCGAGGGTCTCATTCCGCAGCCGCCACTCGAGCTGCCGCTATCCGTGGAGCAGGAATTGATCCCCCTGCCCAAGGGTGAGGAGATCTACGTGCCGCCCATGGACGTGCGCGCGGCTATCGAATCGCGCCGCACCCTGCGCAAATACGCCTACACCCCGCTGGATTTTGAAGAGCTGGCTTACCTGCTGTGGGTATCGCAGGGGGTCAAGCGCGTTTCGTCCCGCCCCTCCACCGCCCGGACGGTTCCATCCGCCGGCGCAAGGCACGCCTTCGAAACCTATGTGCTGGTTAACCGCGTCGCGGGGTTGACCCCGGGTCTTTACCGCTACGCGGCGATCGAGCACGGGCTGGTGGACCTGGAGGCAGAGGAGGAGATCACCGAGAAGGTCAGCCACGCCTGCCTGGACCAGGGGCAGATCAAATACAGCGCGGCAACCTTTATGTGGGTGGCAGTGGCGGAGCGCATGTACTGGCGGTACACCGAGCGCGGCTACCGCTACCTGCACCTGGATGCCGGGCACGTGTGCCAGAACCTGGCGCTGGGCGCAGAACAGGTTGGCTGTGGCATTTGCCCTA
>CAYYBP010000127.1:0-6149 GCA_964470275.1 uncultured Anaerolinea sp.
TTCTGCCCTGGAAAAATAAGGAAGAAACCACATGACCGCGGATGAATCGAAACTTGAAATTTTGCAGCGGGTCGCGGACGGCACGTTGTCCGTGGAAGAGGGGTCTGACCTGATCGGAATTCTGGAAGGCGCCGCAGCCGCGCCGGAGGAACCGATCGATCATCAGCCGTCCCCGCCTGATGACACCAACCTGGATGAACCGATGCCCCATGTATCGGGCTGCTGGAAAGCCGCCTGGAGCATGATCCTGGTGGGCGGGGCGGTGCTGACCGCTTTTTCGGCGTACTGGGTCTACCAGGGCTACCAGAGATCCGGCCTGGGGTGGGGGTTCTGGCTCTCGTGGATCCCATTTATCATCGGGTTCCTCATCATGCTCCTGGGCTGGACCTTGATGGAATCGCCCTGGCTGCATTTAAGGGTCAATTCGAAGGAGCACGGTAAGACCACCAGGATCAACCTGGTGATCCCGCTGCCTCTCAAGCTCGCTTCGTGGGTCTTCAAAAATTTTGCTCAGTACATGCCCGCAGAGGTCAGGGAAAAGGGCATAGGGGAAATGATCGAAGAAATGGAAACGACGCTGAAAAAGGGTCAGCCCTTTCAACTGGAAGTGGATGACGAAGAAGACGGGGACCAGGTGACCATTCTGATCACCCGTTAGCAGGATGGGTAAGAGTTTTGGCCGGCGCGCTCACGCCGGCTATTTTTTTTGGTAGGTATAATGTAGCTATGCCGAAACCTGCGCGTTTGTGCCTGCTTCTCTTTTTTCTTTTAGGGTTGGTATTCCTCAGCACGTTGTCGTTGGATAAGCCCGATCGCAGCAGTATCCCATTCGCCACATCCCGGGGGGTTGAGGGGAACATGGATCTAGTCATACCAGGGCGGGCGTATGTCGGCGACCGGGCTGAGCTGTCCGTCGCGGTCAGGATCGATGATGTTGACCCCGCGGACGAACGCGTGCTGATCGCGCGTTTCGAATCTGGCCTGGCGCAGATGGACCCGGCGGGCGAGGTGAGCGTGAATTTCACATCGAGCGCCCCGATCCTGCTGCGCTGGTCGTTCCGCCCCATGGCGCCGGAGGTGTATCCCGCCACCCTGTGGATATGGCTGTCTGAGAATGGCGATAGGGAGTTGCTGTTGGCGCGGGAGATGGAGATCGAAGCCCGCGATTGGCTGACTGTCCCGGTGGCCGCCGCGCGCGTCACCACCGCCCTGCTGGCGGCGGTAGCACTGCTGGGGGTGGTGTATTTCTCGTTCCGCAGACGGTTTTCGGCTGCAACATAAATAAGGATCGCCGGGGGAGTTGATTATCTTTACAGATATGATAAAATTTGTACGAAATGTAAACCAAGTGACTCAGGAGAGGGAATGCTGCACGAGTGGTTGTACCTGGCGATCTTCTTAGCCATATCCTTGTTCATCCCCGCGGTAGCCATTGGGCTGGCAGCGCTCTTATCCCCCCGGAAACCCGCTCCGATCAAGAATTCCACCTACGAGTGCGGAATCGAAACGGTCGGACCCACCCGCATCCAATTTAAAGCCCAGTATTATCTTTACGCGCTTCTCTTCCTCATTTTCGATGTAGAAACAGTGCTTTTGTACCCGTTCGCGGTCGCCTACCAGAAGATCGCCCTGTTTGGGGTGATCGAGGTGGTTGTGTTCATCCTCATCCTGGCGGCTGGATTGGTGTACGCGTGGCGCAACGGCGCCTTTGAGTGGCAATAATTATCGGTAGTTGGTAAGGGTCAAATGAATCTTTTGCTCGACCCCGTAAATGTGATCGCTGAATGGCTCACCCGGTTGATGACGGGTTGGGGGTTTTCTACTGGATTGGTCCAGTTCATCCTGTTCGTGATCGGTGCGGGCATCCTCAGCATGGGGGCGATGCTCTTCACCGTGCTCCTCATCTGGATCGAACGTAAACTTGGCGGGCGCTTCCAGGACCGGATCGGTCCGAACCGTGTCGGCCCCTGGGGGATCTTCCAGACCATCGCGGATATGCTGAAGATCTTCACCAAGGAATTGATCCACCCGGCCGGCGCGGATAAGGTGCTTTTCAACCTCGCGCCCATCCTGGCGGTGGCATCCGTGCTGGCGCTGTGGGCGGTGGTGCCCTTTGCTTCCACCGTGATCGGCGTGAATATCAACGTGGGAGTTCTGTATATCCTGGCGGTAGGCGGGCTGGGTGAGCTTGGCATCATCCTCGCCGGATTTGGTTCCAATAACAAGTACGCCTTGTTGGGGGGCTTCCGCGCGGTGGCGCAGCTGCTGAGCTACGAGGTGCCGCTGGCAATCACGTTGCTGGTGCCTGTCCTCCTCAGCGGTTCGATGGGTATGAACGATATCGCCGCGGCGCAAAACGTCTGGTACATTTTTCTCGCGCCGGTGGCAGCGCTGGTCTTCTTCATCGCGTCCATCGCCGAGAACGGCAGGGCGCCCTTCGACCTGATCGAGGCGGATTCAGAGATCGTGGCGGGATTTAATATCGAGTATTCCGGTTTGAAGTTCGGCATGTTTTACGTGGCGGATTTTCTGCATGCCTTTACCTCGGCGATGATCTTTTCCGCCATCTTCCTCGGCGGCTGGCAGGGTCCAGGCGCAGAGACGATCCCGTTGCTGGGATTTGTGTACATGCTGATCAAAACCGCCGTGGTGTACTTCGTCATGCTGGCGATCCGCTTCTCATTGCCGCGCCTCAGGATCGACCAGATGATGAACCTGAACTGGAAGTATCTCACCCCGTTGGCGCTGGCTTCCGTGCTTCTCACCGCCATCCTCGACAAGGTTGTTCCTGTATCGCTCATGCTCGTCCGGGTCGGCGTGTTCCTGGCAGGCAATGTCCTGCTTTTCCTGATCAGCGACCGCCTGGTCGCCCTGTACCGGCGAGGTAAAGAGCAGGAACGCAAGATCGTCTCGAGTCCCCGCCCGCTGGCGGTCAGCCTGTTGGAGCCCCCGGCGGAGAACCAGGAAGTGCAGCCATGACCGGTATGCAGGTGATCTTCCTCATCAACGCCTTGGTATCGGTTTTAGCCGGCATAATGCTGGCCACATCGCGCAAATTGATCCACGCGGGCTTGTGGTTGATCCTCACGCTCTTTGGTGTGGCGATCATGTTTGGCTTGCTTGAAGCCAGTTTTTTGGCGATCGTCCAGGGCGTCGTGTACATTGGAGCGATCGCCATCCTGATCATTTTTGCCATCATGCTCACGCGCGAGACGATGGAGGAATCACATGGAAAGCGCACACGTTGGATCCTGACATCCATCGTGGCGCTGATCACCCTGGCCGGTATCCTGCTCGCCCTGCTCACCTGGCCGCAGAGCTCCAGCCTCACGCTTGCCTTGTCCGAAGAGCAGCAGAGCATCGCTGAGCTTGGATTGGCGCTGGTCGACCCCGAGCGATACCTCGTTCCTTTTGAGGTTGCCTCGCTCCTGTTGTTGGCTGCGCTGGTTGGCGCTGTTTATGTCGCCGTCGAACGAAAGGGGGAGGAGAAATGATCCCGCTTTCCTGGTTCCTGGTCTTTTCCGCCGTTCTCTTCTCGCTTGGGGCATTCATAGCGATCACCCGGCGGAATACCATTTTCATCCTGATGGGCATCGAGTTAATGCTCAACGCTGCCAACATTAATTTGCTGGCGTTCTGGCGCTACCTGCATGCTCCTGCTGGCGACATGGACGGGTTGATGTTCATCCTGATCGTTTTTGTCGCCGCCGCTGCTGAGGCTGCCGTCGGATTGGCGCTGATCGTTTCAGCGTATCGCCGGCGCAAAACAGTGATCGCCAACGAGTTGGATACCCTGAAAGGATAAGGGAGAGACCGACAGCATGCTTTCATTGAACGCTCTCTTGTGGTTGATCCCGCTTCCCCCGCTGGCGGCTTTTGTTGCGATCGTCCTCTTTGTCCGCCGGTCCAACCGCGCCAGTCATTCTGTCGCCATCCTCGGCGCGGGTTTGTCCTTTATCGCCAGCATGGTGCTGGTCATCAAAGCCATCCTGCTGCCCGACCTGGCAGGATCCCCCCTTCGCTCCTCCATCAACTGGCTGCCCACCGGGACCAGCTGGCTCAAGATCGGCGCCTCCGCAGACCCGCTCACGGTTGTGATGCTTTTCTTTGTCGCCTGGACGGTTCTGATGATCTTCATTTACAGCGTCGGATACCATAATTTTGGTCAGCCCGCGGGCAAACACGACCAGCCAGGCCTGCCACCGCACGGCGCGGAAGTGAGCGAGTATGGCAAGAAGATCCAAGTGCCTTCCATTGAACCTATGTACGCGCGCTTTTTTGCCCTGCTCAGCCTATTCGCCTTTGCCATGTACCTGCTGGTGGTCAGCGACAATCTGTTGACGTTGTACATCGGTTGGGAGATCATGGGCTTTTGCTCCTACTTCCTGATCGGTTTCTGGTACGGCAAGGATTCCGCCCGCCGGGCGGGCATGAAGGCTTTCATCACCACCCGCATCGGGGATGTCTTCATGCTGCTCGGATTGGTCGCGCTCTATTCAGTCACCGGCACGCTCAACTTCCGCGATATCTTCTCGGATACCGTGATCATGAAGACCCTGGTCGACACCGCCAGCCCGATCGCCGGGCTTAACTGGGCCGGGTTGATCGGACTGCTCCTCTTTGCCGGCACGGTAGGCAAGTCCGCCCAGTTCCCCCTGCATGTCTGGCTGCCGGACGCGATGGAAGGACCGACGCCGGTCTCCGCCATGATCCACGCCGCGACGATGGTTTCGGCAGGTGTCTATCTCAGCGCGCGCATGTTCCCGCTGATGTCCGCCGGCTGGCAGCCGGGCGGTCAACTGACCGTGCCCATGACGGTGATGGCTTTCATCGGCGCTTTTACCGCGCTCTTCACATCCACGATCGGGCTGGCTCAAAACGATATCAAGCGCGTGCTAGCCTACTCCACCATCTCGCAGCTCGGCTACATGATCGCCGCGCTGGGCATCGGCGCTTACACCGCCGCTGTGTTCCACCTGTTCACGCACGCTTTCTTCAAGGCGCTGCTCTTCCTTGGCTCCGGCTCGGTGATCCACGGTATGGAGCATGGCGTTCTGCATTCCGGGGAACACGTGGATGAGCAGGACATGCGCAACATGGGCGGGCTACGCAGGAAAATGCCGCTCACATTCGCCACCTTCCTGGCAGGCGGGCTGGCGCTGGCGGGTTTCCCGCTGGTCACTGCCGGGTTCTGGTCGAAGGACGAAATTCTCAACGGGGCGTTTTCTGGCGGCCATGTGTTACTCTTCGCCGTACTGGCGCTCACTGCCCTGATCACCGCATTCTACACCGCCCGCCAGGTCACGCTGGTCTTTCTCGGTCAGCCCAGGTCCGCCGCTGCCCGGCACGCGAAAGAGACAAAGCCCGTGATGACCGTACCGCTGGTCATCCTGGCGGTGTTCGCAGTTGCGCTGGGTTGGATCGGCATCCCGCACGCTTTCCCGGTGCTGGGCGAGGTTTCTCCCGCCTGGTTCCAGGGTTTCATTGGGAGCATGCTGCCTGAGCACGCCGCGGAAGAAGCGCACAGCAGTCTGCCGCTGATGGTCTCCGTCGTGGTTTCGCTGGGAGGTCTGCTCATCGGCTGGCTGCTTTACCGGAATTATCACTGCGCTGACCAGAGGGACCCGATGCACGCGGCTCTGGGCGGTGGATTTATCCTCTTACAGAACAAGTACCGGGTTGACGAGTTTTACCAGAAGGTATTTATCCGCCCGGCTGAGTGGTTCGCTGAAAAGGTCGTGTACCAGTTGATGGACCTCAAGATCATTGATGGTTTTCTGCATGCGATCGCCGCTTTCGGGGTGTGGCTGGGCAACCTGCTGCGCAACCGGTTTGACATTCCGGTGGTTAACGGAGCCGGAGACGGGCTGGCGGAGGGCACCCGCGGTTTGGGTGCTTTGCTGCGCGGTTGGCAGACCGGTAAGGTGCAGCAATACCTGGCGGTCGCCATCGCTACCACGGTGCTGGCCGGGGTGATCCTGATCACCATCCTAGTGGCGGGCAAAGGTTGATGACCATGAACCTGTTGACCGACCATCTTCTCTCCCTGATCCTCCTCATCCCGCTCATTGGGTCCCTGGCTGTGTTGGGGGTTTCTGCCAGGAACCAGAAGGCGGTCAAGTTCACGGCTTTATGCTTCAGCCTGCTGC
>CAYYBP010000128.1:0-5022 GCA_964470275.1 uncultured Anaerolinea sp.
GTGTTGAAGGTTGCCGAGGCAGATGTATTGGCAGCCATCACGGCGGGTGAGCTGAAAGCCAAGAAGATCGGCGAGTCGTACAGGATCAGCAAGGACTCGCTGGAAGCATTCCTCAAGAGCTAAACCAGACGGTTACAGGATCAGCCCGGATTTTATTCCGGGCTTTTTTGTTGTAAGTGTATAATCATGTTGCGAAAAATATTCTGAAAATCAGGTGAGTGGATGAAACTTCATGAATACCAATCAAAAAATCTATTCGCAAAGTACTCCATCCCCATACCAAAAGGAAGCATCGCCACAACGTCCGGTGAAGCAAGGCGGATTTGTGAAGATCTGGGCGGGAAGGCGGTCATAAAAGCCCAGGTACTGACTGGTGGAAGGGGTAAAGCAGGGGGGATACGGTTGGTAAAGAGCCCGGAAGAAGCTGATGAGATCACAACACTCGTGCTGGGTATGACCATCAAAGGCATGCCGGTCAGGAGGGTTCTTGTTGACGAAGCGATCTCGATCTCAAAAGAGATCTACCTGGGCATCACGAATGACAGGTCCATTCAACGTCCAGTTCTGATCGCGTCGGGTTCTGGAGGTGTTGAAATTGAGGAAGTGGCCATCAAAATGCCAGAGAAGATCACCCGGCTTGATATCGACCCATTATTGGGAATGCGGGATTATCAGATTCGCGACATCGCGTTAACCATCGACCTTCCACGGAATTTATGGCGCGCGTTTGGCGAGACCGTATACTCATTGTGGAGACTTTATATCGAATGTGATGCCACCCTGGCGGAGATCAACCCGCTTGTCATCACAGCCGATGACCGGCTCGTGGCGCTTGACGCCAAGATCGTGATCGATGAGAACGCTTTATTTCGGCATCCAGACCTGGCTGACCTGCGGGATATTGACGGAGAGGATCCCGCCGAAATAGCCGGAAGAAAATTCGGGATTTCGTTTATCAAATTGGACGGAAGAATCGGCTGCATGGTGAATGGTGCCGGTTTAGCCATGGCAACGATGGATGTGATCAAGTTCCTCGGTGATTCGCCAGCGAATTTCCTGGATGTGGGCGGCGGGGCGTCTGCTGAAAAAGTCGCCGCTGCGTTGCGGTTGATTCTTTCAGACCCCAATGTGAAGGCCATCCTGGTGAATATATTTGGCGGGATTACACGCTGCGACGAGGTAGCAAAGGGTCTGATATCCGCGTGTGCAGAAGTGAAACCGAATGTGCCGATCGTTGCGCGTTTGGTTGGAACAAACGCGGCGGAAGCTCAGGCGATCCTGGCGGGATCCCCGCTGATCTTTGCTGATACCCTGCTGGACGGAGCTGAGAAAGTGATTTCGATGGTGAGGGAGACGGCTTAATGAGCATCCTTGTCCCTAAAGAGTTAAGACTGATCGTACAGGGGATTACCGGAAACGAGGGATTGTTTCACACCAGGCAAATGCTTCAATACAACACCAATATCGTGGCGGGAGTAAGCCCTGGCAAGGGCGGGGATTGGGTGCTGGATGGCAAGATCCCGGTTTTTGACACAGTTAAGAACGCGGTGGATATCACAGGGGCGAATGCTTCGGTCGTCTTTGTGCCGGCCAAATACACGGCGGATGCCATCTTTGAGGCGGTAGACGCCGCGCTTGACCTGGTCGTGTGCATCACGGAAGGAGTTCCGGTGATGGACATGATGCGGGTTAAGGAGTTCCTGCGCACGAAAAAAACACGCCTGGTGGGGCCAAACTGCCCGGGTTTGATCGTTCCCGGCAAATGCATTATCGGAATCGTACCTGGAAATATCTCCATTCCGGGCAACATCGGGATCGTTTCACGCTCAGGCACGTTGACTTATGAGGTACTTTATTCTCTCAAGAAAGCCAATAAGGGCGTATCGACCTGCATCGGAGTTGGTGGAGATCCCATTAAGGGTCTGGGATTTATTGAAGCGCTCGAATTATTTGAAAGCGATCCGGAAACAGATGCGGTTATCATGATCGGTGAAATTGGTGGCAATGATGAGGAGATGGCGGCAGAATACATTTCACGGAATATGACAAAGCCAGTTGCCGCGTTTATCGCCGGAATATCTGCGCCGCCTGGAAAAAGAATGGGACACGCTGGCGCGATTGTGGAAGGCAGGGCGGGGACTGCAGATGAAAAAATAGCCCGCTTGAATCAAGTGGGCGTAAAAGTAGCCAATTACCCGGAACAACTAGCGGACCTGGTATAAAAATAAGAGGCTGGTTTTTGATAAGTCAGCCTCTATTTCACAGTTTCGATTTATTTCCTGTGGGTATCTACGTATTTGACCGCATCGGCAACGGTGCGGATGGTCCTGGCATCTTCATCATTGATATTGATTTCGAATTTCTCACACAGCCCATCGATCAAGAAGAATTGGTCCATTGAATCGGCTTTCAGGTCTTCAACAAAACGTGTGTCTTCCTTAATTTCTGACGCATCCACCTTTAAAACTTCGACGATCACTTCGCTGACTTTTTCAAACGTATCACTCATCGCTGCTCCTCCTCAAAATATTGCTTGCCTGAATTTTATCGAACATGCGGTAGATGTCAAGTAACAGTACCCTCAATTTTATCATCTGTTTTGGTATACTCAATGTTGATGGACGAGATTTTCAGCAGAAAAGACGATCATATTCACATCAACCGCACGAAAGACGTGGATTCCGCGCTTTCGAACGGGTTTGAAAAGTTCGCCTTCGAGCATCAGGCGCTACCAGAGTTGGACCTGTCTGCGGTAAATACAGGCACACGTTTCCTGGGTAAGAATTTACAGTTGCCCTTAATGATCTCCTCAATGACCGGCGGCACGCGTGAAGGGGACATGATCAATCAGCGGCTTGCCGAAGCAGCCCAGCAGACCGGGATCGCGATGGGGATAGGTTCGCAAAGAGGGCAAATCGAATCTGGTGAATATGGGCAGGCGCAGCAATTACGAAAGATCGCGCCGGATGTGCCACTATTTGCCAACCTTGGCGCGGTCCAACTTAATTATGGTTTTAAGATCGATAAGGTGCAGCAGGCGATCGACATGATCGAAGCGGATGGGCTGATCCTACACCTTAATCCCCTTCAAGAAGCGCTCCAACCGGAAGGAAATTCAAATTTCGCGGGATTGGCGCGGAAAATTCAACAGGTATGCGAGAAAATTCCTGTACCTGTGATCGTTAAAGAAGTTGGATGGGGGATCAGCGTCTCGACTGCAAAGCAACTGGCGGAACTTGGTGTCGCCGCGCTGGATGTTGCCGGCGCAGGCGGGACATCCTGGTCTGAGGTGGAAAAATACAGGTCCGCGAGCGAATCCCGTTTCCGCATCGCCTCCCATTTTAGATCCTGGGGCATCGCTACGGCCGAAGCGTTACAGCGAGTCCACCAGGCGATTCCAGGGCTTCCACTGGTGGCATCGGGTGGCATGACACAAGGGATGGAAATTGCCAAGGCGGTCAGCCTTGGCGCTTCGATCGCGGGAATCGCCCGTCCATTCTTGATCGCTGTGAGTGATTCTACCGCCGCGGCAATTGCATTGGTTGATGAGATCAGAACAGAATTGAAGATCACCATGTTTGCCGCCGGAGCACCAGACATTTCAGCGTTATCAAGACTTAAACTATCCCGAAGAACACCCAATTACGATGAGTGATTATTCCTTGATTGACAAAATACGAAGCGCCGTTAACCAGGCGCTCTTAGAAAGCGTCGAGAGGGAAATGGGTACACACCCGCCTGGATTCAGGCAGATGTTTGACTACCAGATGATGTGGGATGCGGAGGGATTGAAAACTGGTAAAGGAGGGAAAAAATTACGGCCGCTCATCCTTTTATTGACATGCCACGCGCTTGGCGGCGAATGGAGTCAAGCGCTGCCCGCTGCCTCCGCGCTGGAATTGATCCACAATTTTTCATTGGTCCACGATGACATCCAGGATAAGAGCCCGACGCGGCATGGCAGGAGTACCGTGTGGGTGAAGTGGGGCGAAGCCCAGGCCATCAATACAGGCGACGCGATGTTGACCTTGGCAAATCTTGAAATCCTGAGACTAATAAGTGAATACCCGGAAGAGATTGTGCTGCAGGCCGCGGAGATTTTGCATCAGGCAACGTTCGATTTGACCGGAGGACAATACCTCGACCTGGCTTTTGAAAACGCTGAAGATATTTGCATCGATGATTACTGGCACATGATCCATGGAAAAACCGGCGCATTGTTTGCCGCCAGTTTTGGCATCGGAGCGCATCTGGCAGGAAAACGCAAGGATGAAATACAAAAGTATTTGGATATGGGATTGACCATGGGGTCTGCATTCCAGGTTCAGGATGATTATCTTGGATTATGGGGTGAAGACATGCTCACCGGCAAATCATCCAACAGCGACCTCGCCGCGAGGAAAAAGACCTATCCGGTGTTGTATGCACTCGCAAACGTCCCTGCATTCCGAGAGGTCTGGGAACCGGGTAGAAGTTTTACAATAGAAGATGTTGAAACCATGAAAGAATTGCTTGAAAGGGAAGGATGCAAAGAGGCTACCACCCGTATGTTCGGGGAATTGTATCAATCCTTCATGAATCAGCTAGATCAGCTGTTTCCAGAAAATGGCCGATCAGGTGAATTAATACATCTTATTTCGAGTTTGTTTCACCGGGAGCTCTGAGATTCAGGTAAGTTTTCTCGCACTCGTATATTGAAGTATCAGGGCTGCTTTTTGTGAAAGTGTGAGTTGTAATTCGGGGGAGTACAGATCAGGCAGGATCTCTGCGAGCGGAAGACATAGATGATCGTAAGTGAAAATATGCGGGTCGAGAACCTGGTTGTTGAAAACCAAGATGTCCAGGTCGATGGTGTGCGGCGCGTTCTTATCTGGATATCGCACACGACCCAACTCGTGTTCGATCTCGCCCGGCTTCGGCATGGGTGCGCGGAACTGCTATCCGGAGTAGGTCGATACCGCCAGTCCGGTCTCGCGCCGCACTCGGTCTGCCAATGCATCGAGTTCGTCGCTGGTCAGAGCC
>CAYYBP010000128.1:5032-6124 GCA_964470275.1 uncultured Anaerolinea sp.
TCGATCTCGCACAACACGTTTTCCTTCAGAGCGTATGCATCCAACGGTGTTAATGCACTGACGCCAAGGTTGTGAAAATCCTGGGCTTTGTGCCCGACGGAAGGTGTCTGCCAGGTTGAAGACACCCGCAGCACTTGCAGGTCAGGGGTTCCCCGTAATTTCTGCATGGCGAGGGGGATATTTTTCTCGGGCTCGATATTCGATCCCAGTAGAAGATACGCCATGTTCATGGTGGGTCAGCCCGGCCGGGTGATCGTCACACCCACTGAGCGCGAGAACCGGACGGCGCCTGGTTTTTCCACGGTGACGCGCACGCGCGCGGCTCCCGGTTCTGCAAGGCATAAGCCGGCGATATCCTCAGCGAGCGCTTCAACGGTATACCGCTTGATCGACTCCACGTGCGCGAGTACTTTTTTGGCGACCGTGCGGTAATTGACGCTGTCATTGACGTCGTCCGATTTGGCTGCGGAAATATCTGAATAAATAGTGATATTAACCATGATATCCTGGGGTTGTTCACGTTCTTTTTCTGAAATACCGATCACACCCCTGATTAAAAGATCTCGAATAAAGATTTCGTCCATGTGTGCTCCTTTTACACTAAATGTCTGCCACCGTCGAGGTGAATTACCTCACCGGTGATGTAAGACGGTCCATCCAGAAGAAACATGACCACCGAGGTAAATTCTTCTACAGTCGACCAGCGCTGCAGGGGAACCTGGCGGAGGATGTTGTCGTTCTCGGGTTCGTTTTCGGGGGGAAGAATCGCGCCCAGCGCGATCGCGTTGACCACAATTCGCGGAGCCAGGGCGAGTGCGGAAGCCCGGGTGAGAGCCACAAGCCCAGTTTTGCTGATCGTATACGGAAAGTGGTCTTTGCCGGGTCTCATCGCACGCCAATCGACCAAATTGATCACCCTGCCAGTCTCTGGTAGCGAGTAAAGCTCGGCAAATTTCTGTGTCAGAAAGAATGGTGTGGTGAGATTGGTTGTCATATGCGAGTCCCAATCCTCTATGGATGTACCCTGAAAACTGACGGATTTGAATATTGAAGCGTTGTTGATCAAGCCATAGAGGGAAGGGAGGTCGACAA
>CAYYBP010000129.1:0-1335 GCA_964470275.1 uncultured Anaerolinea sp.
GCAATTGGAGAGACTGGTCAGGCGGATCTGTTTTCCGGACGGTTTCAGTGATGGATTGTCCATGTGAATGATTATACACGAGAGGGGTTTTTGTCCCAAACACATACCAGAGAAAAAAGGTCTGCCGATGGCAGACCTTTCCGAAATCCAACATTGTAACTTGAGAGGTCAGACTTCCAGCCAGATGGTCACCGGACCGTCGTTCTCGAGCGCCACGCGCATGTGCGCGCCAAACTCGCCGGTTTGCGTGGGAACACCCAGCGACCGGAGTTGCTCGACGAAATGGTCGACCAATGGGCTGGCGATCTCGGGAGGAGCCGCGTTGATGAATGAAGGTCGGTTCCCTTTGCGCGTATCGGCAAAGAGGGTGAATTGAGAGACCACCACCGCCGCGCCACCGGTGTCGAGCAGGGAAAGGTTCATCTTTCCCTGGGCATCTTCCATGATGCGCAGCTGGGCGATCTTCTTTGCCAGGGCAGCCGATTTCTGCGCGTCATCGCCCGGACCCACCCCCAAAAGGATCACCAGGCCTGGTCCAATATCCGCGGTCACGCGGTCATCAATGGTGACCCGCCCGTAATTGACCCGCTGGACGACCGCGCGCATTTTCGGCTTATCCCTTCTTCAGCGCGGGCAGTCCCACCGCCGCGCGCACATCCACCATGGTTTCTTCCGCCAGCACGCTGGCGCGCGCCGCGCCCTCGCGTAGCATGTCCCAGGTTCCGTCGGGATCCTTCTCGAACGCGCGTCGCTTTTCACGCAGCGGCGCGAAGTAGGCGTTCATGTTGGCAGCGAGCAGTCTCTTGCAATCCACGCAGCCGATTCCCGCCCTGCGGCATTCCACATTGATCTCTTCCACCTTTTCCGTCGGGGTGAAGATCTTATGCAGCGAGAAAACGTTGCAGACGTCGGGGTTGCCCGGATCGCTGCGGCGCTGGCGCGCCGGGTCGGTGACCATTTGCATCACGCGCGCGGTGGTTTCTTTATCCGTCGCGGCCAGTTCGATATCGTTATTGAGACTCTTGCTCATTTTGTTCACACCGTCAATGCCCATGATCTTGGGGAACTCGGTGAATTTTTCTTTTGGTTCCACGAGGGCAGTGGTGTTGTAATGGAAATTAAAGGAGCGGACCGTCTCACGGGCAAACTCGATATGCGGCGCCTGGTCTATTCCCACGGGCACCAGGTCGGCGCGGTAGAGTGCGATATCCGCAGCCATCAGCACCGGGTAGCCCACCAAACCGTAATTCACGTTCTTCGGGTTCTCGCGCACCTTCTCTTTAAAGGTGGGCAGGTCGGTCAACTTGCCCAGCGGGGTGACCATCGAGAGGATCG
>CAYYBP010000129.1:1345-6118 GCA_964470275.1 uncultured Anaerolinea sp.
AATTCCGTCACCTGGCGCACCATGGATTGGACAAAGATGATCGACCTTTGGGGATCCATGCCGGAAGCCAGCCAGTCCCATGCCATTTCCAGCGTGTTTTGCTGCAGGTCAACGGTCGTTTCGAGTGTGGTCAGCGCGTGCAGGTCAACGATGCAATAGACGCATTCGTACTCCTCCTGCAGTTTAATGTAATTGCGGATCGCCCCGAAATAATTGCCGATGTGCTGCCGCCCGGTAGGCCTGGCGCCTGAAAAGACACGCCCCTTTTTGTTTACCATGGTTATCCTTCCTCGATCTTTTTTCGCAACAATCTCTTGACCTCGCCTGGTTCGGCGTGCCGCCCATTCTGCAGCTTGGAGTAGATCAGGTTGCCGTTCACCGTCACCTCGAACGCCCCTCCGCGCGAGGGAATGAGCGTGAGCGAGCGGATTTGCGATTCGTATTCCTCCAGCAGTTCAACCGCCAGACTGGCGGCTCGGGGGGTATAGTGTCAAACAACGCAGTATTCGATGGTGATGATCAATGTTTTGCTCCAGTTCTTTGATGGGGTTATTATAATGGAAATCTCGGCCGCAGCCCTTTACGCGGTGTGCTTTTTGGTACAATCTAATCAATGTCCCGGATATTGAAACGCCTGCTTGATATCGTTGTCAGCGTCATCCTGCTGGTTGTGTTATCCCCGCTGATAGCCGTGCTGGCGATCCTTGTCCGCCTGAAACTTGGCAAACCGGTGCTTTTCAAACAGGAGCGCCCCGGCTTGCACGGGAGGCTCTTCAATTTGTACAAGTTCCGCACGATGCGCGACCTGGTTGACCGGGATGGCAGATCGCTGCCGGACGAAGACCGCCTCACGCCGTTCGGACGCTTTCTTCGATCATCGAGCCTGGATGAGCTGCCCGAATTCTTCAACGTGCTCAAGGGTGAGATGAGCCTTGTGGGTCCGCGCCCGCTGCTGGTGGCGTATCTTGAACGCTACACGCCAGAGCAGGCGCGCAGGCACGCAGCGCTGCCGGGGATCACCGGCTGGGCGCAGGTCAACGGCCGCAACGCGCTCTCGTGGGAAGACAAATTCCGGCTGGATGTCTGGTATGTCGATCACCAATCTTTCTGGCTCGACATCAAGATCCTGTTGATGACATTGTGGAAAGCGATAAAGCGCGAGGGCATCAGCGCTCCCGGCAGCGCCACTGCCCCTGAATTCATGGGGTCGCCGGATAAAGAATAAATACCAGGAATCAGCAAGCCTGAAAATCTCAGAGTCATGCTAAAACCGCGCCGGGCGGTTTTTTTATGGAACGCTCAGTGGAACGATAATTCCAGCGGCGAGGTCCGAAGCGACGCGGTTAAAATTGTCGATCTTCCCCGGCGTCACCACCGATTCATCGTTGTTTTGCACGATCTTTACTTCGGCCCCCACTGTGACCCCTCCACTTCCGGTCAACACCGCGGGCAGGATTTGCTCCAGGGCTGGAAGGATATCCGCGCCAACCAGGGCGGTGAAACGCTCCGGTGCGGCCGCGCCTGCCAGGCTGACCGTGTATATATCTCTGGTAATCGTGTTTTCGATGATTGCCAGCCGGTCCAGCAGCTCGGGACTGACGATGGACGGGTCGACATAAAAGCTGTTGACCAGGCTTTGTTCCAGAACCGCCACCTGTCCCTCCCATCCGTTCATGCCAGCCTGGGCGGATTCGAGGCCCAACAGGGGGAAGAATATCAGGGGCGCGTAATAGGAGGTGCACTGCCCGCAGAGGTAACGCGCGCCATTTTCGAAGGCGTTCGCCTTCTCAGCAGCCATCACCGTGTCCGTCGGTACCAGGCCGGCGGTGCGCCAGTCCCAGCTGATCAGCATGGCGAGGTAGCCTGCCATGAATACCTGGTCCTCCATCCGCGCACGGATAATGGACAGGTTGGGGATCCCCGCCAGGTCGACAGCCCCGCTGACGATAAACTGGGTATCCGGTGATGCCGCGGCAATATCTGCCAGGTTTGCGGGTTCTGCCAGGAAGATCACCGCCCGGGTTGCCGCTGGCTGCGGGGGCAGCTCCGGCGAGGTTATGGTTTCCAGGGCCAGGCCGTTTTCCGCGGTAATGCCGGCAAGGTAATCCGTCAATTCAACCGTTGCCGCTCCGGCCGGGTCGACCAGCAGGATGCGCGACGGGTTTTCAGTCGGCGCAGCCGTTTCAACCTGGGTCGGCAGCACAGGTGTAGCCGGTTCAGTGGTCGGGGTTGGCTGCGCGGTCGGGCGGCTGCAGGCAGAGAATAGCAGGGAAGCGGCCAGCAGGAGTGGGATGACGGGGAGACGATTCAGCTTACGCATACGCCCTATTTTACCTTAGTTGCCCATGGTGATGAGTGTATAATAATGCCATGATCTCCTGCCCCATTCCCGGCCGCGGCACGCTGGAAATTCAACACATCGTTTGCGATGTCAACGGTACGCTCAGTGTTGATGGCGTCCTCCTGGACGGGGTCAAGCACCGTTTTGAGCAGTTACAAGACCTGATCGATCTCCACATCATCAGCGCGGATACACACGGCACTTTATCTGCTATTGAGAAGGAGTTGGGCTCCTGCATCACCAGCGTCAAACGCTTAACCGTGGGCGGAGAAGCCGAGCAGAAATCCGAGTATGTTGAGTTGCTTGGGGCGATGAACGTCGCGGCGATCGGTCAGGGTACCAACGACCGGTTGATGCTCAAGACCGCGGCCATCGGGGTGAGCATCCTCTCCACGGAAGCCACAGCCGTCGAAACCCTGCTTAGCGCGGATGTCGTCGCTCCGGATATCCTCACAGCGCTTGATCTTTTCCTCAATCCCTCGCGCTTGAAAGCGACCTTGCGCCAATGAACCAAACCCCTCAGGAGTACCCAACCGACCCCAACCGCAGCCGCGTTGACGAAAACCGGCGCAGGCGCTCACGAAAGCTGCTCATTCCCACCGGCCACGTTGAACGCATCATGTACCTGCGCGAAGTCGCCAAGCGGCTGGTTCCTGGCGTGGAATTTTTTGCCTTCTCGCTGGTAGCTGGCCTGGTGATCACCCTCGGCATCCTGCTCGACAGCCCGGCGATCTACATCCTGGGCGCGCTGCTGGCGCCGTTCATGATCCCGGTGGTGGGGCTGGGTTTTTCGACCGCGATCGGATCGCTGGGATTTTTCCTGCGTTCCACGGCTGCCCTGCTGATCGGCGCCGGGCTGGTGTTCACGGCTGGAGCTTTGGGCGGCTGGGTCTCCCGTCTCTTCCCGGAACTATCCATTTCGCAGGCGCAGCGCTTTACCGCGTTCACCGTGCCTGATTTTCTGCTATTGACCATCGGCGCGGCGGTTGCCATTTACCTCACCATCCGCGAACCCAAAAAACGCTCCCTGGTGGCAAGCGTCCCGCTGGCGTACGAGATCTACACGCCCATCGCCATCGCCGGCTTTGGTTTCACCTCGCATATCGACGGGCTCTTTCCGCAGGCGCTGCGCGTGGCCGCGGTTCACGCTGCCTGGGTCATTCTCACCGGCACCGTGATCCTCGCCATCCTTAAACTCCGCCCGGTCACATTCTTCGGCTACCTGCTCACTGCCGTGATCCTCGGGGCAGCGCTTTACGGATTGATCGTCTCAAGCGCGCTCGGGTCCGCGCTCGAAAGACAGGTCGCGCCATTTATCACTCAAACTCCCAAGATTGAGCTCACGGATACGCCGCCTGTTCTCGCGATGGATCCCACGCAAACGCCCACCGAGCCGGCGCCGCCGATCGTGATCAACCCAACGGATACCCCTCAGCCCACCAACACGCTGGCGCCCACCCGCACCCCCACGCTGACCATCACGCCAAAACCGACACCCGTCTGGGCGATGGTGTTCAGCGAACCCTACAACGGCGTGGTGGTGAGAGTATCGCCCGGTTTCAACGGCGACAGGCTCACCAGCCTGCAGAACGAACAACCCGTCCAGGTGCTCCCGGATGTGGAGTTTGTGGATAACACCTTCTGGGCGCATGTATTGCTCAATGACGGCACGGACGGCTGGATGGTGCGCAGTTACCTTGTAACGGCCACACCTGCACCCGGCTGGTAATCCCATTTCTTTTTTGGAGTTTTGTTTATGACGATCCATTTTGGCACAGATGGCTGGCGGGCGGTAATATCCGATACCTTTACATTTACAAACTTGCGGTTAGTCGCCCAGGCGATCGCCGACGCGGTCGCGTCCCCTGAGTGGATCAATGGCACCCCGGTCGAAGCCGCGCCAGACCAGCGGAAAATGGTGGTCGGCTTTGACACCCGTTTTCTCTCTGACCGTTACGCGAACGAGGTAGCGAGGGTGCTGGCAGCCAACGGCTTTACGGTCTACCTTGCCCAGGCGGACGCGCCAACCCCGGTGATATCCCACGCGGTCAGAAACCTCAACGCGATTGGCGGGGTGATGATCACCGCCTCGCACAACGCCCCGCGCTACAACGGCGTGAAACTCAAATCCGCCTACGGAGGGTCCGCCCTGCCTGAACAGTGTCGGCGGGTGGAAGTGTATCTGAACGATAACGAAGAACGCGCCCGCGGACCAAACCTGATGGATCTGGACCAGGCGCGTAGCATGAAGTTGATCCAGCGCTTCAACCCGATCCCCGCGTATTACGATCACATGCGGAAATTGATCGATTCCGACATCATCGCCGAAAACCCGCAGCGCTTTGTGATCGATTCGATGTACGGCTCCGGACGCGGCGTGATCCGCGGGTTCCTGCAGGGCACCGGCTGTGAGATCACCGAGATCCGCGGCG
>CAYYBP010000130.1:0-6061 GCA_964470275.1 uncultured Anaerolinea sp.
AACTACGCTGCCCAGTGGAAGTACAAGCACTCGCACAGCGTGATGATGACCTCCGTGGAAGATGCCGTGCGTGAAGGCGCTGACATGGTGATTGGCAGCCTGACAATGAAGAACCCCGATGAAATTGAAGATGCAAATAATGTTGAGGTTTTCGCTGAGTGTGTGGCACAGAAGAACCGCCTGGGTATTCCCATGATCGGTGAAGTCTACCCCACCGGCGGGGACGACAGCAAACCTGAAGAGTTGCAGGAGCATATCTATATCGGCTGCCGCATGGCAGCGGAGCTTGGCGCCGACCTGGTGAAGACCTTTTACACCGGCAGCGATTTTGAGAAGATCACCCAGGCCACACCCGTTCCAGTACTGGCACTGGGAGCCAAGAAAACCCCGCGGGAGATAGATGCATTACGGTTGGCGCACGAAGCGGTCAGCGCCGGAGCGCGTGGGATTGTTTTCGGGCGAAATGTGCTGCAGGCTAAATCACCAGAGAAATTCCTGGATGCGTTAAAAGAAGTGGTGAAAGCGAACAAATCACCTGAAACGGTCGCTGCCAAGTACCACCTGGAGTGAGATGAAATACCTGCTGGCATTGGATGTAGGCACCACGAGTGTGAAGGTTGGCCTCTTCGATGAGAGATGCAACTTGATGAACTCATCGACCAGGGAATACCAGCTTCTCACACCCGCCCCGGACCGGGCTGAACTGGACCCCGAAACCTACTGGCAGGCATCCGTGAAGGCGATCGAGGAGGTTGTCAGCCGTACGGGTATTGATAAGGCGAAAATCTTAGCGCTGTCCATCTCAAGCCAGGGAGAGACACTGATCGTGCTGGATGAGAATCACAGACCACTGATTAACGCCATCGTGTGGGTAGATAACCGCGCGACAAAACAGGCTGCGGAACTGAAAGAAAGGTTCAGCGGTGAGGTCTATCAGGTAACGGGGATTCCCGAAATTGTACCTACCTGGCCTGCATGCAAGATCCTCTGGTTGCAGCAGGAATCGCCGGAGTTTTTTAGAAAAGCGAAGAAGTTCCTGTTGGTTCAGGATTACCTGGTGTGGCGCTTTAGCGGAAATTTTGCCACAGATGGGTCGATCAGCTGCACGACCATGTACTACGATATCAACCGCCACGAGTGGTGGAAGCACTGCCTGGAGACGATAGGTATCACGCCTGACCAGCTGCCTCAAGTGAAGCGGGCTGGGGATGCAATAGGGACGATTTGCGGAGATGCATCCGAAATCACCGGATTACCCCTGTCTACCAGGGTGATCCTTGGCGGGATGGACCAGGCGGTCGGGGCGATTGGTGCAGGCAACGTGGTCGAAGGCATCATCTCTGAGACTACCGGCGCCGCATTGGCGATTCAGGCCTGCGTAAATGCCCCGGGTATTGACCCGCACAAAGTAACGCCCGTCTATGTGCACAGCGTCCCCGGTAAGTACCTGCTGGTCCCTGTCTGCCCTACAGCCGGGATGGCACTTAAATGGTTCAAAGATTCCTTTTTTGCTGACCTTTCTCAAAAAGCAAGTGAGAACGGAGACAATATCTATAAGATCATGGATGAGTTGGCCGCTGGCATTCCAGCAGGAGCGGATGGCTTGACCATGCTGCCGCACCTGATGGGTGCTTTCAGTCCAGTTCCCAACGCTGTTGCCAGGGGGGCGTTTACCGGCTTTACTCTGGCGCACGGTCGGCAACATTTTGTCCGGGCAATCCTTGAAGCGGTAGCCTTTTTACTGCGCCAAAATATCGATTCGCTGGAAAGCGCCGGGCTTCAGGTAAGCGAAATCCGTACCAGCGGCGGTGGTTCACACAGCAGCCTTTGGAACCAGGTTAAAGCAGATGTGACCAATCGTCCAATCCTGCGCCTGGAAACCGAGGACAGCGCCTTATTGGGTGATGCCATCCTGGCTGCGGTTGCCTGCGGGCTTTTTAACTCCATTGAGGATGCTTGTCAAAACACGGTAAAAATCAAGGAACGCATATTACCTGGTACTGATACTGAAGTTTATGTTGATATTTATCAGCGGTATTGTGATCTGGATAAAACCCTGGGTGATTACTTTCACAGGAATTATTAATAATTTACAAGGAGCAAAAAGATGAGAACGAAAGTTGGAGTGTTAGTTTTAGCCCTGCTGGAAGATGATTACAACAAGACGGCGCACGTGCGGCCGATGGCTCAGGCGGTGGCGGATAAGATTGGTGGAATTATCAGCAAGTATGCCGACACTGTACTCCCCAAGCTCGTCGAGACCGAAAAACAGGCTGAGGAAGCCGCGTTGATGTTCAACGCCGCAGATGTGGATCTGATCATTACCGTGGAGGTTGCTTACACCAAGGGAATTGTGCCCACGCGATGTTTTCTTAAAACGACCGCGCCAGTACTGGTCTGGAACACACAACAGATCGAGGCCTTGCCGGAGGACGCGGACTTTGACCTGATCATGGTCAACTCAGGGATGTGCGGTGTGCCTGAATTGACCTCCGCGCTCATCCGCATGGGTCGGCCATTCTGGATGGTCACCTCGTTAATGGATGACCCGGCCGGACAACAAAAACTGGCCGAACACATCCAGGCGGCTGGCGTGATTCGCAGGTTACGAAGTGCAAAGATTGCCATTGCCGGACACGCCTTCGAGGGCATGACCGACCTGATGATCGACCAGTTGAATATGCGCCAGTTTGTTGGTCCGGTGTGTTGGCCGGTGGAACCCGAGAAGGTGTCTGTAGCGATGGAAGAGCTGCCCCAAACAGAAGTTGATGCCCTGGTCTCACTGGAACGCGCGCGTTACAAAGTGGACATGGACGCGGCTTTATTTGATCGTTCCTGCCGCCTGGCGTTAGCGCTCGAGAAGGTCATGCGGGAAGGCGAGTTCGATGCGCTCGCGTCATTTGACCAGGTCTGGTTAACAGACCCGCGAGTAGGCATCATTCCTTCCTACGGAACAGGCCGCTTGTGCGAGATTGGCATCCCCACTTCCACCGAGGCGGATATTACCACCCTGACCGCCATGCTGATCCTGCAGGAGCTGGCTGGCCAGGCTACCTTCCTGGAAAATTATGTCATTGACTATCGCCAGGATGCGATGATCCTCTCGCACGATGGGCACGGCAACCCGGCGATGGCGGAAAAACCATCTGATGTGTCGGTCAAACACAGCATCTATTACGAAGGTGTCCATGGTTTCGGGGCGGGGTTTGAGTTCGCGTATGCACCCGGTCCGGTGACCAACCTGGCCCTGGTCCCGCTTGGCGGACCGAAGTGGCGCCTGGTCGTGGCTGAAGGTGAATCGATTCGAATCACGCCCAGGCCGGTTTCTGCGCCTCAAATGCTCTTCAAACCCAAGCACCTGAAGATAACAGATTGGTGTGATGCCTGGTGCAAAGCGGGTTCACCGCACCACATGGCACTGGCTTACGGACACCTTGCCGAGAAGATCCGCTTGTTTGGCGAAATGGCAGGTCTGGAAGTAGTGGTTGTATAGTTGTTCAGGCATTCTTTGTGGCGGTGGATGAAATGTACCCTGGATTAACGATCACTCCTCCTTTCTTTGAGATTGGGCCTAAGGCGTACCTTTACGGTGAGAAGGCGCTCGAACTGGCGCTGCACGCCGAGCGTCTCACGCAGGAATTCGGGGTACAGATCATTTTCACACCACAATATGTAGATATTCCCAGCATCGCCAGCAAGGTGGAACACCTGCTGGTTTTTGCCCAGCACATGGATGCGTTGAAGGTCGGGCGCGGGGTGGGTTCGGTCCTGCCTGAAGCGGTAAAGGCTGCCGGGGCGAATGGCGTGCTACTCAATCACGCTGAAAAACCGCTAGCCTTTGAGATTATACAAGAAACCGTTCAACGCGCGGATGAAGTCGGTCTGGCGACCTTGGTATGCGCTGGCGACCTCGACCAGGTGAGAAAGGTGGCCGCACTGCGCCCCAATATCCTGCTGGCAGAACGCCCTGCGCTGATTGGAACTGGCAAGAGATTACATGATGACCATGAAGAGATTGCCAGGATCAATGAGGTAGTTTGGGAAGTCAACCCGGACGTGCTTGTGCTGCACGGCGCAGGGATCAGCGATGAAAAGGACGTTTACCGCATCATCGCCTCTGGTGCGCAGGGTACGGGTTCAACCAGCGGTATCATTATGGCTGATGACCCACTGCTGATGCTGACAAAGATGATTCGGGCGGTTCGCGAAGCCTGGGATAAATATCACAAATAAAGAGAGGCAAAAATGGCTGTATTTCATGGTTCATTCCAGATTCAGTCTGATAGGCGACCAACGTTTGATGATGTGACAGAGAAAGTTGAGTCCATATTAACGAACGCCGGAATCAGGGAGGGTATCGTGCTGGTTTACTCCCAGCATACCACCTGCAGTGTGATGATCCAGGAGGCTGCTGACGACGTCAATTACTGGGGAACTGAACTGTTGATGCAGGACCTGGTTAACGTTCTGGAAAAACTCATTCCTACCTGTCGCACCGAGGGACAATACCTGCATCCGGGGCCGAAGCACATTGAAGCGGCAAAGGGCAGAGAAGAATTACCGAGTTGGTCGCTAAACACGGATGCGCATCTGCGTTCCGTGCTGATGGGGCGCTCGGTCAGCATCCCCCTGATCGACGGAAAGATGATATTGGGCGAATTTGGATGCATCTACTTTGCGGATTTTGACCAGGTGAGAGCGCGCGAGCGTACCGTCAGGGTTCAGATAGTGGGCGATTGATATTTTGCGTGCGAAGGGTGACAGGTAGGGTAAATGGTTGTCACGAATAATCATGCACAGGATCAAATGGAGGCAGGAATGGTTGAGCTAAATGCTGCTGAACGCAGATCACAGATTGCCCAGATGGTGATTGAGAGCGGCAGGATACAGGTGGCTGACCTGGTGGACCGTTTCCAGGTGACGGAAACTTCAATCCGACGCGACCTCAACATCCTTGAAGACGCGGGCAGGCTCAAACGGGTTCATGGCGGGGCGGTTCCCCTGCAAGGCAATACGCGCACCGACTCCTTTGCGGAAAAGATGAACCTGCACATCCACGAAAAGCAGCGCATCGGCAAGTATGCAGCCAAAATGATCAACCCTGGCGAGGTGGTGGTAATTGATTCGGGAACTAACACGCTGCAAATGGTGATGAATATCCCCTCGGTCCTGCGTACCGGCAATTCTCTCACACTGGTTACAAATTCGTTGCCAATCGCGCGCGAGGTGCTCGCCTGGCCTTCACCGAACCTCATCATTCTAGGGGGGTTATACCTTGCAGACTATCAGGCGACGGTCGGTCCGCAGGCGCTGGCGCAGATGAGAGAGTATACTGCCGATAAACTATTCCTGGGGGCGGATGGTCTGACGGTTAAGGGCGGGGCGACGACCGCACATATCCTGATGGCCGAGCTTGACCGTATGATGGCAGAGCAGTCGCGCCAGATCATCCTGGTGACAGAAAGCCGCAAGCTGGGACGAATTGGCTTCACGCCGGTGATCCCGGTAAGCCGCATTGATGTATTGATAACCGACACAGATGCGCCAATGGAATTAGTGAAAGAGATCGAGTACCAGGGGGTGGAAGTACACCTGGTGTAGGGGGAAGGATATGTGCGGGGACCTGCTGCAATCAGGTCCAGGCACTTCCCGTCAGAATATGTTTTCCTGGAATTTGGTTCTAATAACATAATATCGAAAAACGCCTCCCATCACTGGAAGGCGCTTTGTTATTATCAGTAGATAAACTACCCCTGCATTACCGGACGAAACTTATACCCGTAAATCCGATATGGACGAATTAGCGGTGGTTCGAGTGATCATTTAAGCCGAGTATCTTTAGCGATAGAGATAACCATAGAAAAAAACAAATCCGCTGATTAAGAGTTGGGAGAAAAGTTGTTTACCCCGTATATACGGAGGTATGGGATAATTCTAGCGCTAGATATGGCGGTTGAAGTGAATAATATCTATCAACGATTTATTGTTTTTAACTGGGTTGCAGTAAGGTTGCAGTAAATCCTGATCAATAAAGGATGCAAAGGTTGCAAAGAGTCTAACT
>CAYYBP010000131.1:0-6035 GCA_964470275.1 uncultured Anaerolinea sp.
ATCCGTACTTGTCAGCGAAGGCGATCAACGCGTCTTCGAAGCATTTCATCGGGGCGGAGACGACGCCAGCGCCAACCTGTCCGACGCCCGGGTCTTTGTGCGCAACGCCAGTGTTGACGCGCGGGGTGATCTGCTTTTCCACCACCTTGCGGATATCCACACCGGTTGGGGTGCCGCGGAAATCGAGGAAGGGGATGGTGAACTGCTTGTGTTCGGCAACTGTGATCTCGTACATATCCATCGTGGTGTTGATGGCATCCTTGGGGACGCCGCCAATAAAGGTGACCAGGGCGGGGGCGGTTGCCATGGCAAATCCGCCGATGCCGGCGGTTTCGGTGATGACGCTGTCGCCGATATCAGGGCAGGCATCCTTTTCAGAAAAGCCGGGGAAGTAGAGTGATTTAACCATCGGAGATGGCGCGGTGAACCACTGTTTGCCGGTGCCGCTCACCCGGATACCCCAATCAGTTCCGTTGCGGGTCATCACGGTGACGACTGTGCTTCCTTCTACATCTTCGCCGGCGGCGGTCATGGTCTTGCAGCCTGCCATCACCGGGTTGAGGATGCTGAGGGCGTTGTCGCCCAGGAACTTGATCACTTCGGCAGCGGTGGCGGTGTCTTTGGCGGTCTTGACAATGAACGGGGCGAGCTGGGTCGTCCACAGGATGGAGGCTGCGTCAAGGCGGTTATGTCCGTCGTCGCCCATGTGCAGCGCCTTGGAGAGGATGGCGCGGATGTCGATGCCGCCGCTGGCTTCTAAAGCCGCCTTCACGGTGGGGCCGAGGACGGCTTCCATCCATTTTAACTTTTCGATCACGTCATCGCTGTAGGCGCCCATGCGCAGCACTTTGCCGCGGCCTTCGTTCAGGTTGCCATAGCACTTGATGCCGTGGGTCTGGTTTTCCACCACGTAGACCAGCTGAGAGGGGGTGATCACGCCCGCCATCGGGCCGGTGCACATGTGGTCATGGCAGGGGGAGAATTCGATCTTCCCGGACGCGAGCATCTTTACGGCTTCATCCGCGGTTTTGGCTTTGCCTTCGAAAAGCAGCGCGCCGATCATCGCGCCTTTCATCGGGCCAGACATTCTTTCCCAGGTGACGGGGGGACCGGCGTGTAAGAGCATGTGATCGTGCATTCCAGGCACAACTTCCAACGCCTTGGCCATGGTGGTGGCAACCGGGCGGGCTTCCATGAATCGCTCAACTACGTATGCATTTGCTTTTTCAATATCAACCATGTGATTCCTCCAGGTTATAGAATAGGGTGAACAGGTTTACTTTCTGGGTGGTTTCATCTTTTGCAGGATGTCCATCAATTTTTCGTTTCCGCCGGCGGGTGGCTTCCAATCCACCTGGATATAGGGCGCGCCCTGGTCTTTCAAATTGGCGGAGAAGGACTCAAGTCCGACGTTGATGGCAGCCAGTGGTTTTTTGATCGCTTCAAGGTCAACCGGTTTGCCGATGACCTCAGCTTTGACCTCATCGCGTTCACCCAGCGCGCGCAGGATGCGCCCGACGTAGCGGCAGATAACCTCGTTGCTGGTGTCGACCAACGCGCCGGCAGCCCTGAGCTGAGCGATCTGGGAATCCAGGTTCTGGGGGTCTTCATCGGTGCCGGTGGCCACGCACACGACTTCCAGGTGACGGCCGTCTTTTTTGGCATCCGCGATACATTTGGCGATGGCCGGCGCGATTTCACTGGCGGGGTTGGGATGAGAACCGTAGCCGATAACCACGTCGAGCATGATGACCGCGACTTCGGGGTCTTTGGCTTCTTCATACAACCTGCGGATGCGCAGCTCGTTGTCCATCATCGGATGCAGACGCCCGACTGTAAATTCATCCTCGCCCAGGTCGATGATGCAGTGTTCCTGGCTGACAAAGGAATCAGGCAGCTGGAAATCCTTGTTGATGGGGGAGTTCGCCAGCACTTTGGGTACATACCCGTAAAGAATGTACTGGGCTTCGTAAGCCAGCGTGCCGCCCGAGAACAGACCGCGCAGGTATTTCTGCTTCTTGGTGAACTTGCTGATGGGCAAGTCCGTATCGCCGATGAGTTTGGGCGGATTGTTCGCCAGTTCAACAGCCAGCCTGGCGGCGTCATCGAGCCCGGTGGCGAAGAACAGGTTGCCGTCGCGCAGGGTGGTGACGGAGCGGGCGATGAAGTTGACCACAACCGGTTTGCCGGCTTTGCGGGCGACCTTCAAAACCTCTTCCGCGACCTTGGGGGAGGGCGGCTTGGAGGTGAGCACGATTACCTTGGTGTCGGGGTCGCGTTTCAGAACGTCCAGCGCCTGCAGGAAGGTGATGGCACCGACTTCAGCCTTGAGGTCGCGTCCGCCGGTGCCGATGCCGAATGTGATGCCGCTGTTCAACTGGTGAATGCGGGTGGCAACCTGCTGCAGACCGGTTCCGGCCGCGGCCACGATACCGATCGGGCCTTTGCGGATCTTGTTGGCGAATGCCAGCCCGAAACCGTCGATCATGGCAGTGCCGCAATCAGGACCCATGACCATCAGCCCATACTCGCGCGCTTCCTTTTTCAACGCGATCTCGTTTTCAAGCGGAACGTTGTCGCTGAAAAGGTGCACATGCTTGCCAAGCCGCAGGGCTTCGCGGGTAACGGCGGTGGCGTAACGCCCGGCGACTGAAATGATCACCCATTCCGCTTCCGGCAGCAAATCAACAGCGCTCTCGAGGCTGCGCGGCTGATAGGTGTCATCGCCTGATGACTTGCGGGCTGCCAGCAGACCTTCCACCTGGGAAAGGGCGTCGAGGGCGGCTTTTTCGTTCTCCGCTTTTACCACGATCGCCAGGTCATCCGGCTGGGTGGCTTTCACTTCCGGGGTATCCAGCCCGATGTGCGCGAGCAATTCCTTGTTCGAGTCCGTTCCCATCACAACGCCGGCGTCAAGAATGCCAGGTAACCCGGCAAGCGAGCGCTGCAAGGACATGAGCTTTGCCGAGTCATAATACACACCACTTCGAATTTCAGTTTTTAATGTTGCCATTATCGCTCCTGGTTTTGGGAATTTTGAGGGATTGCCAGACCTCGCCATGCGCGGTTCGGTCCTGTCCACCCCGGATGATGATAAGGTGCTGTGGTGTGCGTAAACATGCTCAGCGAGAAATTTCTATTAAAGTCTACGTATTCACCACTTTTCACTATATCATGAATAAAATACCTCCGTCAACTTACCTTAATCGTAAAATCACTGACAAAATACACACATAAATAAAAAAACCTCCTCGCAAAGATCTTTTTGACACGAGGAGGTTTTCTGTCATAGCACTATGATTTAGAGATCAACCGTTTCTGAAACGTGGAAGTTTTCGTTGGCTTTGCGGACTTCGTCGGTCACGTTGAAGTCCATGTCCTGACCAATTACCTCTTTGATGTAATTCTTGATACGGCTCTGCCACATGTCCTGGGTGAGGTAGAAGATCTTTGCGCCGCCCAGCTCGTGCTGGTACTGCGGCCACGGCTTGGTGGGCTGTGCCATGGAAAGACCGGCCATTCTCCACCCGTTGTAGCTTTCGAAGGTTGACCACCATTCCTTGACCTTTAGCAGTTCCATCGCGTAGTAGGTCTTGGCGTAGTACATCGGCCAGCCCAGGCGGGCGCGGCGGGAGAAGGTGAGGGTATGCAGGCTGACGGCAACGTCCTGATCCCAGGCGCGGCCATTGGCAAAACCAAGCCATTCACCATCCACGAGACCAACCATCGTGAAGGCGTCTTTGAGGCGCTTGCGGCGCAGGGCCAGCACTTCACCATAGCAGCGGACGCCCACGATATCATAGAAGTCCTTGTCGACTTTCATGACCTTCTCAAGGTAGCCGAGCATGGGGTCGATGTCGCTGTCTTTAATGCCGCGGATGTAAACGATACGGCCGTCTTTGAGGGTGATCATTGCTTCCGGGATGGGAGGCATGTTCATCGCGGGTCCTTGCAGGATACCCTCGATCTCACGCACATCGATCTTCATCTCTTCGGTTGATACTGGGGTCGGGAGGTCTATCTTCATTTTTGATCCTTTTCATATTAATATTTTGTTATCATCAGTATAGCATCCGGCATACCTTCAGTCAATTGACCATCACCCGGTTAAGACGAAATTTGTCTGGAATGAGTATTTTAGTCATACCCGTTTGCGTCTCGTTGCTCTCAACCTGGCTGAAGATGTGATAAAAATAATGTTGTAAGGAATTCAAACAATATCCTGGAGGCGTGATGGACGAGAATTTTCAAATGCTGACCATATTTTTCAGGCACAACCAGGCCAAGAACCTGGATGAGATCCAGGCTTACCTGCGCGAAAGCGGGTTCTGGCGCGAGTTTCCACCGGACGGCATGGAAATCGTGGCATGGCATGTGATGATGGGCATCGGGCACGTGGTTACCCTAAAGGTTCCTCCCGACCGCTTACGGGAATTGAATATTGTGGTGGAAAAACGCGCCTGGAAGGCCTTCACGACCGAGTTTTATCCCACCTACGATTTTCTGCCCTTTTACCAGCAATTTCACGCAGAAGCAAAACAATAGAAGTCTGTCCAATTACAAAAAAAACCACCCGTAGCGGGTGGTTTTTTGATGCATTTCAGGAAGCTCAGGTGATTTACTTGCCGTACTTTTCAAAGTGCGGCGCGAACAATTCATCGGCATTCGGAATGCTGACAGGGATCGGGTAGGAAACCCAGGTCACGTTCATCATGTGCTTGACGGTGATGTTTTCAGTCGTGATGTTGCCGCCCCAGGTGCCGCAGCCCAGCGACATGGTGAAAGCCATGCCATTTTCCCAGTCGCCGCTGTTGCCAACCGATTGCGCCTGCCGGACCATCATGCGGCTTACCTTGGCCTTGTGCGCCAGTTCCATGATGTGGTCTTCGTTGACCGAGTGGATGCCGCAGGAATGGCCAAATCCACTGAATGCGGTGATATCGATCACCATTTGCACCGCGTCGCTGAAGTTTTTGTATTTCCACAACGTCACAATGGGGGAGAGTTTCTCCGCCGAGTACATATCATCCGGTCCGATGGCTTCACCCATCACCATCATGAACTTGGTGCCATCCGGCACATGAATTCCCGCGGCTTCCGCGATGGTCTTCACGCTCTTGCACACCAGGCTGCCGTTGAGATGCTTTCCATCCGGCCACATGGCGGCCTTGAGTTTGGCGCGGTCTTCTCCGGCCACCAGGTAGCCGCCGGTCTTCTTCAGCTCTTCCAGAAGCGTGTCAAACACAGCTTCCTGGATGATGATGTTGTTTTCAGCTGAGCAGGACGTTGCGTTATCGAAGATCTTGCCTCTGCAGATCTTCGCCGCGGTAACCGGCAGGTCAGCGGATTCGTCGACGATGATCGTGGCGTTCCCAGCGCCCACGCCGTAGGCGGGTTTACCGCTGGAGTACGCGGGTTTGACCACACCTTGGCCGCCAGTCGCCAGCACCAGGTCAACCTTGCTCATCAGCTCCTGTGAAAGGTCGAGCGTGGGTTCTTCAATGTAAAGCACCAGGTCTTCAGGAGCGCCGACCTTTCTCAAACCCTTGCGCATTTCTTCGCAAACAAACGCGCAGGTCTTCTTCGCGCGGGGGTGCGGGGCGAAGATGATCGCGTTGCGCGCCGCCAGCGCCGGCAGGCCGTTGCAGGGCATGGTGGAGGAGGAATTGGTCATGGGGGTGATGGCGCCAATGACGCCGACCGGTTTGGCAATTTTTACGATCCCTTTTTCGGGGATGCGTTCGATCACGCCGACGGTTTTTTCGCCTTTCAGATCTCGCAGCACGCCGAGCGTTTTCTTCTGGTGTTTGGCTACTTTGTCTTCGTAAACTCCCAGCCCGGTTTCATCAACGGCAAGGCGGGCGGCTTTTTGAGCGGTCTCCAGTTTATAAGATTCCCAGGCGACCGATAGGATCATTTCGTTCACCTGTTCCTGTGACCAAAACTCGACCACTTTCTGCGCAGCCCGTGCCCGGGCAAGTAATTGATCGATCAATTCCGACATCTTTATCTCTCCTTCATCTAAATTAGTGTTA
>CAYYBP010000132.1:0-5920 GCA_964470275.1 uncultured Anaerolinea sp.
ATGCTGGTCAAGATAGCCGGAGAGATAATCGTGGCTCTTTGAATAGCCGCAACCTTCGATAAGTGCTGCGTAGTAGCTATGATTATACGGAATTCCGACCGCTGGCCATTGGTCGAAGCCTTCTACCAACAGCCCGATCCCGCTCGAACGCAGAAATCCACGCGGTCCGAAGACGCGATTTAATCCCCTGGCCAGCGCCCATTCTTCAACTTTATCAAATAAAAGCTTCGCGACCTCAGGGTCATTCACGGATTCGAAATAATAAATGAAGGCGGTTTTTTCCTTGTGGTGATCGCAATAATTTTTGTTGTGCAGAACCGCGACGCGGCCTAAAACGTCCTTTTCACTCTCAACGATAAAGAAATCTGCATCGGAATGCGCATAAAACGGATGTTTGTCCGGGTTCATGGCAGTCTCGATCTCCCCATCGATCGGGGGAACCCAGTATGGCTGATCTTTATATAGTTGGACGGGCAGCTGTTTAAACCGCCTGGTATCTGCCGCGTTCTTCTTTTCTAATAAACGCACATTCATAAGTATCTACCTGTACTCAGACTTTTTCGCCCACGGTGTGAAGCAACGCGAGGTTTGGTAATCGCATCGCGCCAACTGGAAAACCCGAGATCAGTATTACCTGTTCTCCATGCCTGAAATTCTGTCTTTCCATCAGATACTGATCAACACTGTGAACCATTTCTTCAAGGCTGGTCGCAAACGGAACAATTACGGGCTGAACACCCCAATACAAGGCCATCATCGTCACCGTCGCGGGCTCGGGTGTAAAAGCAATGATCGGCACCCGGGGTCTCGTTTTCGACATCAGTAAGGCGGTCTTGCCGCTTTGAGTAAAGACAGCAACATTGGCCACATCCCGGTCATGCGCCAGTATTTTCGCCGCGTTCGAAATCGCCAGCGCGTCGTCTTTTAACGCTTCCTTTGGAAAATCCTCGCCATGGCCCCATTCTTCCCTGTTCTTCTCAGCTTCTCGAATGATCGCGACCATCATTTTTACGCTTTCAACCGGATACTTCCCAGAGGCAGTCTCTGCGGACAGCATCACCGCGTCCGTCCCGTCAAATACAGCATTTGCCACATCTGAAGCCTCAGCCCTGGTTGGGCGCGGGTTTTCGATCATGGATTCCAGCATTTGTGTAGCGGTGATAACGATCTTGGCGTGCCTGTTAGCGGATTGAATGATCTGTTTTTGAACGATCGGCACCAGGGCGGGGGAGGTCTCTACACCCAGGTCGCCGCGCGCGACCATCACGCCGTCTGCTGCATGAACAATGGCGTGCAAATTTTTTACAGCCGCGGGGCGTTCCAGTTTGGCAATGATCGGGGTGTTTTTCCTGGCAGGAGCCAGCTGCTGGATCAAGTCGCGCACGTGTTTGATATCCTTTTCAGATTCCACGAAAGAAATCGCGACAAAATCAACCCTGTTCGCAAGTCCAAATTCCAGGTCCGCCCTATCCTTTTCCGTAAAACGGTCAATGCCAAGGTCGGTACCGGGCAGATTGACTCCCTTGTGCGACATGAGAACGCCGCCAAGGATGACCCTGGTCTCCACAGAGCGTCCGATGACCCTGGTTACCTGGAGTTCAAGTTTGCCATCATCAAGAAGAATTCGGTTACCCGGCCTGACAGCTCTTGAGAGGTTGGGCACATCCAGCGGTAACGCCACCTCGTTACCGTCATAATCCGCTGTTTCTTCCCCAGCCATGTACAATTTGACGACCGCCCCAGCCGGCAGCATCACACCTTCGTTGGGGAGCTGGCCGACCCGCAGTTTGGGTCCCTGCAGGTCCTGCAGGATCGCTACGGGAATACCAGTCTCACTGACGCACTCGCGAATCAACCTGATCATTTCAAGATGGCTGGCATGTGTGCCATGTGAGAAATTCAACCGGGCCACGTTCATACCAGCCCGGATCAATTTCTTGATCACGGCCTTCGAAGAAGACGCGGGTCCTAATGTACAAACGATCTTCGCTAATCGGTCCATGGCTTTTCCTGGAGAAAATGGATTCTTCTTTTGTGTTGATTATATAGTGTTCTGCATAAAAAAGACCGTGTTTTTGAAGGCACGGTCTCTTGTCAGGAAAGGCAAGGGGTTAATTTGCCAGCAATTTCACCAGGACCGCTTTTTGAGCATGGAGCCGGTTGTGCGCCTGCGGGAAGATGACGGAGTGCTTTCCATCCGCGACCTCGTCAGTCAGCTCCTGTCCGCGGTGAGCGGGCAAGCAGTGCATCACGATCACATCCTTGTCAGCTTCTTCCAAAAGCTGCTGGTTTACCTGGTAAGGAGGGAAGACAACTTTGCGTTTTTCGGTTTCCGCTTCCTGCCCCATGCTGGTCCAGGTATCCGTGTAGATCACGTGAGCGTTTCTGACCGCAGCGTGCGGGTCGCGTATAAAAGCGAGTTTGCTGCCAGTTTCCGCGGCGATCTTTTGACCCAATTCGATCGCTGCCGGTAGCATATCGTATCCTTCAGGGCTGGCGAGGGTGAAATTCGCGCCAAGTTTCGCGCAAATGTGAAGCAGCGAGACCGCCACGTTATTTCCATCGCCGAGAAAAGTCACATTGAGGCCTTTCATCGATCCAAATTTCTCGATAATGGTCAGCGCGTCGGCCATTCCCTGGCAGGGATGGTTGTAATCGCTGAGCCCGTTGATGACCGGAATTGAGGACCATTTGGCAAGTTCCAGTACGTGCGCGTGGTCGAACACTCGCGCCATGATGGCATCCACGTAGCCTGAGATCACCCGCGCGACATCAGCGATCGATTCGCGTTGTCCGAGACCGATCTCAGCCGGGGACAGGTACAATGCGTCTCCGCCCATATGCCGCATCGCCATATCAAAGCTCATCCGCGTGCGCAGGCTTGGCTTTTGAAAGATCATCGCCAACACTTTCCCCTTGAACAATGGGGAATTTCCTCCTGAGAAGTGCTCTTTTTTCAGGTCAATTGCCAGGTCAAGCATCTGCTGCAACTCCTGGGTGGAATAATCCGTGATCGCTAAGAAGTCCTTTTTCATCCTAATCCTCTTATTTTTGATAATTTGTGTTTTTTCGAGTATATCATAGCCAAAAAACCTTCTTGACTAAGCACCCAGCTTTATTTTCCTGATCGCGTCCTTGACCATCAGGTCCATGATCGGATATTGGCTTTTACCGATGAGATTCTTTACAAGGTAAAGGATTTTCCCTTCGGTGCCGGGGAGGATGATGTACTTCCCGCGGGCAATCTGCTTGAGAATATCGCGGGCGACGACATCAGCGTTCAACAGGTTGGCGGTCCCGGCGAGTTCCCTGGTGATGAAAGGCTTGAATTTATCCTCATACTCCAGCTGCGGCGTTTTCGTATCAGGAGGAAAAACGATCGAAACCTGGATGCCATATGGCTTAAGCTCAGAACGTAGCGCGTCGCTGAAACCTGAAACGGCGTATTTTGAAGCGCTGTAAGCGGTGTAGCCGTAAAGACCAATGAATCCGGCGACCGATGAGATGTTGACGATCACTCCAGAACGCTGTTTTTGCATGCGGGGGACGATTGTCTTCAAAACGTTGACGGTGCCAAAGTAATTGACGTCCATCAACCAGTGAAATATCTCCGGTTTCAAGCTGGTGAAGGTGCCTGGATGGCTGACTCCCGCGCTGTTGATAACGATTTCCGGAATTCCATTCGCATCCATGAACTGGTTAAGGATCTCTTTGAGTTCCTTTTCCCTGGTTACGTCCGCCTGGAGGAGCACGACCCGGTCCCGTTCAATACCCGGTATTGTTGTGAGCTCGCTATAGGCTTCCTCCAGCAGGTTTTGGCGCCTGGCGAGCAGGATGACCTTGCTTCCGCGTTTTACCAGGTCACGGGCAATTGCCAGGCCAATACCGCTTGAACCGCCGGTGATTAGGACTGATTTACCGCTGTAATAGTCCATTTTTATTGCCTCCTGGAAGATTAATGTCCGCATGTGCTGCACGATCCACCTGAGCAGCCAACGCAACCTGAGGAACTGGACCTGGATGAACCGCCCTCGACCCGCGAGAAACAGGCAGATATCTGCCGCCTGGTTCGAGTAGAGTCGCATTCCTTGCATTTAATGACGGAGTCGGCATCGCTCATCCGGCGCAGCGCTTCAAAGTGAGATCCGCAATCGAGGCAGGTGTATTCGTAGATCGGCATGGTTCGGGTTTACTCCTTTGATGCGAACGATTGTACCTGATTATTCTTAAATTTGAGCAGTCCAGCTCTTATTATGGACAAGGTGGTACAGCGCGATACCAGCGGTGACAGCCACGTTGATCGAGGTTTTTACGCCGTACATCGGCAGATGCGCCACCTGGTCGGCTATTTGGAGGATTTGCGGGTCGATCCCGGAGATCTCGTTGCCCAGTATCAGCGTCAACCCGGACCCTTTTTGAACCAGCTGATGAAGGTCAAATAACGATAAGGATCGCGGCGTCCATTCAAGCGCGAGGATGTGGTCTCCTGCTTGTTTTACCTCACGGACGAGATTCAATCCGTTCGCAGCGTAGCGCCAGGGGGTATAAATTTCAGCCCCCAGGCTCGATTTTTGAACCTTTGGGTGTTGGGGAGTGGGCGTTGTTCCACAGCACACAATCTCGCTTACACCCGCGCCGTTCGCTGTACGAAAAATGGAGCCGACATTGAGCGCGCTGCGCAGGTTCTCCAGTACCACGCGAATACGCGCCCCTTCTGCATGCGGTACATCCGAATTGGGGTGGTAATTGGCGTACGGTTCACCGGCTTCACGCATTTTTGAGCCGCAAAATGGGCATTTTTCGAGTGAGCGCGTGCTCAGGTCAGTCGGAAAGCGCAAGCCGCAAGCCGGGTTGGTGCATTCAAACATCTGGAACCGGGGGTCTTCCACTGGATTATTCTTCCGTGAGGAGCAGGGCGGTGCGGACGACGTCCACCTCATATGGAGGTATGCCAAGCTCCTCCAACACTTCCTCCGGCCGGCCGGTCGCTCCGGGCATGGTTTTAAGCGTCATCTCCAGTGTCGGGCGGGGTTGATCAATCAACTTGATGGACTCAATCAATGGGCGCAAGTCATAGGGTTTCCCGCGCCGCTCTCTCAGGCATACCTCTTTTTCCAGCAATTGATCTAATTTCTGCCGGTTATCTGAATATAAATACTCATCAGTCAGTTCAATACTATAGACCGAAGAGACCACCCTGGTCTGCAGTGGCTTGAGATTGAGCGCCACCTGGCGCATTTCGCTGATCGTGATCCCTGGTTGAACAGCGGCCTCGAGTCTCTGTCTGAACTCTTCAAGCGCCAATTCTCCCTCGAGCCAAAAATCGAGCATCTCGCATGTGCTGGTGAACCCCAGCGGCAGCGGACAGGCCTGGTTGAGCCTTGGCTGCGGGTGGAATCCCTGCGAATAGGCGAGTGGAAGAGCTGCCCGGCGGAAGGTTCTTTCCCACACTTTGTGCATATCGAGGTTACCGGTATACCTCAGTTCTTCCCCTTTTTGGTAGGTCAGGCGGATTCTCTGTGTCATCGGGGCTCCGTGCACAACCCGAGTTGCCTGGAATTTTGCCGGCGGAGATCAGAAAACTCGGTGAGGATGCCGCAAGCGTGACATTGACCGCGGCAGTCATCGCTCAATTCACCGACCGTTGACTTTGTGAATTCCTGCTCAAGGTATTTCCGGTTGACGCCGGTGTGAATGTGGTCCCACGGAAAGTGTTCATCCAGCGGGCGTTCACGATAGGCATAAAAGGCATACGCGATCTCATGGTGATCGAAAGCGTCCATCCAGGCGTTGAAATTGAATTGATCCTGCCACGCGTCAAATTTGGCGCCGTTCTTCCAGGCGGTTTCGATCACCGCGGAAACACGGCGGTCTCCGCGCGAAAGCACCGCTTCAAGGATGGTTTCGCGCGGGTTCGACC
>CAYYBP010000133.1:0-5916 GCA_964470275.1 uncultured Anaerolinea sp.
ATGAGCAAAATCGTTGATCTCCAAATGAAGGAAGTGCAGTCAAGGCTCATGGAGCATGGGTTGAGCGTGGAGCTGACCCCTGAGGCCAGAAAATGGCTGGCGGACGAAGGATACGACCCCTCGTTTGGAGCCCGTCCGCTTAAACGCGCGCTGCAAAAGTACGTTGAGAGCCCGCTGTCTGTGGCACTGTTATCGGGCAATTTCGCCGAGGGTGACACGGTCATCGTCGATCTCGATCCAGACAAACAAGAGATCACTTTCCGCAAGAAGTAAGCTCAACGCAAAAATTAGCCCGATACCTGCACCATTGGTATCGGGCTTTTTATACTTTGAACGGGAAAACAGGCATCCCTTTTCGATTATAATTATTTTTCGCCGGTAATTTGGACGGCGGAAAATAACAGTCGATACTACACCCGGGAGGTGTACATGAAAAAAGCATTGATCACCGGTATCACCGGGCAGGATGGTTCTTATCTCGCGGAACTCCTGCTATCCAGGGATTACGAGGTGCACGGCATCATCCGCCGGGCGAGCACCTTCAACACGCGCCGCATCGATCATATTTACCATGATCCCCACCGCAACGGCGGTGAGGTCAAACTTTACCTGCATTACGGGGATATCGCCTCGATCGAAAGCCTGATGGACGTCATCTACAACGTCAAACCTGACGAGGTCTACAACCTCGCGGCGCAAAGTCACGTGCGCGTCAGTTTTGATATGCCGGAGTACACCGGGGACGTGACCGGGTTGGGCACTATCCGCATCCTTGAAGCCATCCGCCGCAGCGGTCACCCCGAGCGGTTTTACCAGGCGTCCTCCTCCGAAATGTTCGGCGGCGCCAAACCGCCGCAAAATGAAGACACGCCCTTTGAGCCGCGCAGCCCGTACGCGGCAGCCAAGGTGTACTCCTATTGGGTCACGCGCAATTACCGCGAGGGCTATGGCGTATTCGCCACGAACGGGATCCTCTTCAACCATGAGTCGCCGCGCAGGGGCGAAACCTTTGTCACCCGCAAGATCAGCCGCGCGGTCGCGGCCATCAAGGCGGGCAAGCAAAACAAGCTTTATCTTGGCAACCTGGATTCAAAACGCGATTGGGGATACGCCCCAGAATACGTGGAAGCGATGTGGCTGATGCTGCAGCAGGAAAAACCGGATGATTTCGTTATCGGCACGGGTGAAAGCCACAGCCCGCGCGAATTCCTGGATGAAGCGTTCGGCTACCTGGGCATGGACTGGAAAAAATACGTGGAGATCGATCCGCGCTACTTCAGACCAACCGAGGTGGATTATTTAATGTCGGATCCCAGCAAAGCCAAGGCCCGGTTGGGGTGGGAACCGAAGATTAAATTCCATGAACTGGTGAAGATCATGGTGGACGCGGACCTCGAACTGATCGGCGAGAAGAATCCCGGCGAGGGGCAAAAGATCATCCAGGACAGGTTCAATGGCTGGCACCGCTGGGAACACCAGGTGGTGAGCATGGAGCGTTAAAAAGATCAAGGCGGCGAGAGGCCGCCTTTTCTTTCTTGACATATTAGAACAAATGTACTATAATGGCAGTATATCCAATGAATGGAGCCTGCCATGAATTCACCTAAAAACGCCGTACTTCCCGCAATACTTCTGACAAGCCTGTTGTTGATCTTTCTTAACCGGTTGGTGAACCCCGTTCAACCGGCAGTAGCCGCGACCGAAGCGGTGGGTGATCTGGTCGAATCGCGTGCAGCAGCGAAAAACACGGAACCCGCTGAGTGCGCATTCGATGGGATCTACCCGGGCGAGGTGGCGGGGTGGTGCGCATTGATCGAAGCGGCTGCAGCGAAATACGGTTTGGATCCGCTGCTTATTGCCGCGGTCATGCAGGTCGAGAGCGGGGGGCAGGCGGAAGTGATCTCCCATTCCGGCGCAGTGGGATTGATGCAGGTCATGCCGCGGGATGGGATCGCCGCCGGCTTCCAGTGCATCAACGGGCCGTGTTTTTCAAACCGGCCGACAATCGAAGAGTTGAAAGACCCTGAATTTAACGTGGATTACGGCGCGCGCATGCTGGCGGGATTGCAAGGCCGGCATGGGAATATGCGTGACGCGCTGAAAGCCTACGGACCAGCGGATGTCGGCTACTGGTACGCCGACATGGTGCTCGACCTGTATGCAAACCTCTCAGCAGAAACAATTCCTGGCGAAAACCCTTGACATCCAATTAAAGGGTGATAACATTTTCTTGTTGCTAATCTAAAGAAAGGAGCGAGACAACATGGTTTACAACATCACTATCACCAAGTCAACCCGCACCCTGCTCTGCGCAGGCGGTGTTGCACTTCCTTGTTGTATTGCGCCTGTTTCAAGCTAGAGATCCGGCATAAACGGTAATCGGCCACGGGTGCAGTACACAGCCCGTGGTCGTTTTGTTTTAATTGCCAGAAGACCATTTGGAGGAGAGATGGAAAAGAACCGGGTTTTTGAGTTTTGATGATCCTTGCAGGATGTTCGGATTGGATGATTGAGTAACAAAAAGAAGGAGGCCGTAATGTTAAACACATTGATGACAAACGGCGCGTACCGGATCGATTATTTTGAATGCACAACCGGAGGGGAAGGAAAGACGTTCGGATTTTATGTTCGCGGTGAACCGACCGCAACAGATGCGTATAGCCGTGATGCGAAATCCCAGCTGTACGCGGGTCTGATGCTGATCCACTCCAGGCTCGGGATGAAGAATCTGCGCGGCGTTTATGTGGATGTAGACCGGGTGGAAAACCTGGAACGGCCGGCATACAAGCAGCTCAAGGCTGACCTGGTCAGCGGGCTCTTCAAGACCGTATTCGCGCTCGAAGAGACCGCGCTGCTGGGATCCTCAGCAACCAGGCTGGACCTGCAGCAGGTGTACAGGTTGTGCGGTGGCTTTGAATTTATCGTGTGCAAGGAAGGGGTTTGCGCTCCAGCGCAGCTCTTCTGAGGCCATTTGAAAGTGTTGGTTAACAGAACAGGAGCGTGCATCATGATGGATCAAATTATGACCGAAGGGTCAATCGAAATCAGCACCTGCAACTCAGATGACAATCAGTTCCGGTTTATAGCGCAGGACGATCCCTCATTCCTACAGGGTGGGGGATCCGAAGGCAGCCTGTTACCGGCATCAAAGCAGGCACATTTTCACGTCCCTGGTGATAGTCGTGATCAAGGAGTATCGGAGATTTCTTTCGCGATGCTTGAGGGGCAAACTGGCGCAAGGATCGGTGTCGTACGCTGCTGCCACTCTTTCGGAGACCGATCGTGTGGCGAGTTGCGAATGGAGTTCGCGAACGCGGAAACCCAATGGGAATTATTGGGTTGCGCGTTGAACGCCTTCGTACGGTTTGCCTTCACGCAACTCGGGCTTCACCGCTTGAGCATGGACCTGCCGTATTACAGCGAAGATGAGATCCACATGGTGGAGCAGGCCGGGTTCCTGCGCGAGGCGCAACGCCGGCAGGCTTTATACAGGGATGGTCAGTATTACGACATGCTGACTTATGGGATGCTGCGCCCGGATTGGGATAAGCACATCATGGAGGAAGAAAAATGGACGATCAATTGCTGCGCGGAGAACGCGTAACCTTAACCAGGCTCAATAATAATGGTGACGCGGGTGAATTGCCGGTCTTCTCCCCGGTCACCCTTCACCGCAGCGCGAGCTGCATGCCTGGGGGAGTGTATTTCAAGATCGTGGAATCGCACGACGGGCGCGCCATGGGCGTGGTTGGGCTGTACGACATGGATCCAAAAACTGAGACCGCCTGGCTGCAGCTTGATCTGAATGAAGCAGAGGCTTATGACCGTGACCACGAGATGGAAGCGTTGATGCTGGTCTTACGCTACGCTTTTACTGAATTGTCTTTGCACCGGATCAATCTTGACCTGATCACGGAGAATGAAAAAAGGATCGGGTTTTTTGAAGATTGCGGTTTTCGGTACGAGGGCACCCAGCGGGAAGTTCTCTGCGCTGGTGACGCGCACCTGGGTATCATCAACATGGGGGCGTTGCGGTCTGAATGGACGCGGGCAGGCTCTATAACCGCTTAAGGATGACAATGCAACGGGTACGCGAGGAGAGCCATTTTTTTGGCTCTCCTTTTTTCGCGTGTTATACTAATGGCTGGGTGAACCCGGGAGGTGGCATTGAAGAATCACTACAAGGCAATCATTTGGGACATGGGAGGCGTGCTCCTGCACGAAGCAGACCCGCAGCCCAGGTTGCGGTTGGCGAAGAAATATGACCTTGACCTGGATGCGCTGTACAGGCTTGTGTTTTCCAGCGAGTCAACGCGCAAGGCGACCAACGGGGAAATCAGTTCCGAGGCGCACTGGGCAGAGATCGGCAGGCAATTGGGGATCCCGGAAGCGGATATGGATGAGTTCCAAAGGATCTTTTGGTCCGGCGACAGAATAGATGACCAATTAATTACGTTCATTAAAGACCTCAAAAGTGATTACAAGATCGGGTTGTTGAGCAACGCCTGGTCGGACGCCAGGCAGACTTTTACTGAAAAATTCGACATCCTGCGGTTATTTGATCAAAGCATCATCTCGGCTGAAATTAAACTCGCCAAGCCAAATCCGGACATCTATAAAAGAATGCTTGAGATGCTCGTAGTAGCCCCAACAGAAGCGATATTTGTAGATGACATGCAGGAGAACATCGACGCGGCCACCGAGTTGGGAATCACCGGAGTGAAATTCGTAGACGCAGAACAGGCGATCGTCGAGGTAAAGGCTCACCTGGGCTGGTAGGATGCTGGTCGATCTGCGTGCCAACCGTGAGATCGTGGTGGGTGTCATCGCGGACACCCATATTCCGGATCGGGTCAATCAATTGCACCCTGAGCTGTTGTCAACCTTGCGGCAGCGGAATGTGGATTACATATTTCACGCCGGCGACGTCTCGATCCCGGGCGCGCTGTTGGAATTGCGGGAGATCGCGCCGGTGTACCTGGTAACCGGTAACCGGGACATCTTGCTGCGTAATAAATATACGTCCATGCTGACGTTTCAAATCAACGGGGTGAAGACCATCCTCACGCATGGTCACCTCAACCTGTACCAGTACTGGCTGGATAAGATCGAGAATGTGCTGGAAGGGTACCGGTTCAAACGCTATCACGACCGGCTTGTGAAGCATTTTCCGGACGCAGGTGTGTACATCTTCGGGCATTCCCACCACGCGGAGAACCGCTGGGAGGGCGGAAAGCTGTTCTTCAACCCTGGTTCGCCCAGCATCGCGGAATACCCGGCAAAACAGCTTTCCTTTGGTATAATATCCTTTCACCCTGAGGGGAGAGTCCAGGGTGAAATTGTCGAGTTAACCGGGGCTGTGCTGCGCTTCGGCAGGTGGAAAACAGGTTCTGTTGTATAGAAGTTTCGAATTATTCTTGACCAATCAAAAATGCCTTGTTATAATGAAAATTTGCGCATCCCGGCTCCCAGACAGCCAGGGAAATTATTCTATTATTGCCAGGTTTGAAATTTAGGAGAAACCAATGGCTTCTTTGTTACCAACCAAATCTTACGCACGTATCCCGACGATTTATGCATTACCCGACCTGATCGAAGTTCAACTCGAGTCATTCAAGAGATTAAAGGAAGATGGACTGGAAGATCTTTTCCACGAGATCTCCCCGATCGAATCTTACAACAAGGGGATGAAGCTTTACTTCCCCGGTAGGGGCCCTGAAGCCAAACAATGGGGCTTGAAATACTGGTTTGAACCTCCGAAGCATACGATTGACGAGTGTGTGGAACGGGATCTCACATACGCCAGCTCGTTATATGTTTCAGTTTTATTGGCTGGTCCGGATATCCCTGAACCCGTAAAGTCAGACATTTTCCTGGGCGATTTCCCTGAAATGACCGACAAGGGCACCTTTATTA
>CAYYBP010000134.1:0-5873 GCA_964470275.1 uncultured Anaerolinea sp.
AGCGCGTGTTTTGCTGGGCGCGCATCTTGAAGTCTGAGAAGAAATCGCGCAGCGCGACCGCGTAAGGCAGGTCATACCAGAGCTTGGGCGCTGGGGGAGAGTTCGGTGGAACGGTCGAGAGACCGATCAATTCCTTGGGCATGCCGGATGCCAGCGAGTAGGCACAGTTGATACCGTGCTGCACGAGCAGTTCGGGCATGACCAGCCAGCCGGCTTTGGCCGTGGCATTGGCATTGTGGGCGCCGTCGATTTGGAAAATGCCACCCTCGGTCATAACATGCTTGGCTTCAGCAGCGTCCACGAAGGAGCGGTACATGTTGATGTTGCGGTACAGGATGTTATATTGCGGATCCTGGTGTGCGCCGTTAATGCCTTCTTCGGCAAACAGCACGGCAACTTCCGGCCCGGCCACGCCAGAAACGTAACTGTGGAAGTTAATCGGTCGCCCGACTTCATCCTCGATCATATCGATGGCCTTGCGCGAGGCACGGATCTGTTTTCGCGTGATCGGTACGCCGCCCACACCTTCAGGGGTGCCTTCCATCAAACCGTCAATGTGGCTCTGGCCCGTGTGGCGGATGACCATCAGGTGGTCAGCGCCATGCCAGGCAGCCATGCGCATGCGCCGGATGTCGTCCTCAAAACGGCCTGAAGCGATTTCGGTAGTCACCACACAACTTGGCTGGGGGTCGATATTGTCAAAGTATTTTGACGCGGGCAGCCCAATGCTGTTCTCCAGCGGGAGCGACATGTCGCGGAAGTGGAAAGGACCCATGTCAACACCTTCAGGCGGGACGGTGCGCCAGGTCCAGCCTTTGCGGCGAGGATGGTAGTTTTCCAATCCTTCCAGGATCGCTTCAATATCAAGTTTCTTGTGCGGATCCAGCTTGTTTGAGCCGGTCATTTTGTCACCCCGGTCTGAGATGTGTCGAACAGGCTGGCGAGAACGTCGCCGTTTTCGAGGATCATGGCAGCTGCAGCCGGTACCTCAAGGTTGTGTTTCTGGGATACTTTAAGGACAACATTCCCCACGCCTTTACCGAGCAGCCCAGCTTCGAGCACGCGGTCAACAACTCCGTGAGCTATGATACTGTCGATTCCCATGCGCAAGAGCACCGACCGTTCGATCGAAGGTGAGGTGTGCGTCCGCGCGAGATCAACGATCGGATCAACCAGCTGGTTGCACAACTGCCAGAAGCGATCCTTTAGTTCTTCGTCACTTAGTTTATGTAACTCCTTTTGCCGCTGGGCAAAACGCTCGATTCGGTCTTCAGTCATACTCTACTCCGTCATTTGATAAGTTGATTAACGCTTGAGGAAACGATCCTCGATCCATTGCGAGTCGCGATTGACATCAGCCGCCAGGAAGGCGACATCCTGGGCAGACCAGTTTTCACGCGGGTAGACCCTGGCAGCGTTGTTGAGGTATTCAAGGCGCAGCCGGTCGATATCCTGTACTTTTCCGCGCACCTGTTCCAACTTTTCGGGGATAACTATGGTCTTGCCGGGCACATTCTCTTCCGGGTCTCCGCGGTAGACCAGGATGCCGTTTTCGCGTGCAAAAGCCAGCTGGCTGTTCTGATGTTTTCCAGCACCGGTGTATTCAGTCTCCTGCACGACCACCACCTGGTCTTTGTCCATTTCGCGGGCAAGTGTCACAGCAGCGGTCAGGCTGATATTACCAGCCGGCCCTCGTTCAAGACCTTCGAGCTTGGTAAGTAACTCGGTGATGTAGAACACCTCACCCTGTGAAACCAACTGGTATTCGTCCATGTACCTCAGGCTACGCGCGGCGTTTCGAGGCACGTCAACCCGGTCGGGCCAGGTGGCGAAAGGCACCCCGAAACCGGTATGACCGGTGGTAAAAGATTTGCGATTGAAATCGTGGTCAGAAGCCATGTGCAGGCCGTGAAGATCAACCGAACAGGCCACGATGCGGGTATGCGTGCAGCCCGCATACCGCAGGCCGCGGGCGGTTCCCGTCAGGTTGCCACCGCCGGCGTGGGTGATGATCACAGCATCAGGGTCCTTGCCATATTTTTGCCGGGTTTGTTGGGCGATCTCCACCCCCAGGCTCTCGACACCGCGAATTCCGAATGGCGTGTAAAGGCTGGCGTTGAAAAACCCGGTTTCTTCAAGGGTGCGCAGGAGCATGTAAAACAATTCGGGGCCGACCGAGAGCCGGAGCACTTCCGCGCCGTACGCTTCGCAGGAGCGGCCTTTTTCGACAATCTCAGGCTGGCCGACAAGGTGGCTGTCAAAGACTTCCTGGACAATGATGCATTTCAGTTTGCGCTGGGCAGCCTGCGAGGCCACCGCGGCGCCGTAATTCCCGCTGGTGGCGGCGATGATCCCCGCGTACCCCTTGCGCGCCGCTTCGTAAGCGCTGATGGATGCCCGGCGGGCTTTGAAACTGCCGGAAGCGTTGGCAGCTTCATCTTTAACGAGAATCGTCGCGCCTTTTCCGGGAGGGGAGAAGGAACGAACTGCTTCAGTAAAGTTTTTAAGTTCGTAGAGGGGGGTGTTGCCGACCTTGGTCTCACGCTGGATTCGAAAGACTTCGTCAATGTCATAACCGGTGTCATTCATCAGGTGTTCGTAATCGAAAGCGACCGGGCTCCAGATGTACTCGTTGTAATCGATGCCCATGGAAGACTTCATGATCTCGTTCTTGCGGGCCATGACTGCAGCGTAAGAGATATCCCGGTCAGTCATTTTCCGCCTCGGTTCCAATCGTCAATAACTCGGGTACCAGTTGCCCGAAGTTGTGGGTGTATTGGGGGTTGATTTTCTTGAGCGTTCCTTCCAGCTCGCGCCCGATGATGGTTTTGATCCGGACCTGTTGTTCAAGTTCAGCCTCCTGCAGCAAGAATCCCGAGACCCTGAGGATATAGGGCACATGCCTGGTGTCTTCAGGCAAAGACGCTGATCTTTCTGATGGCTGCAGGACGACCTGCTCAATTTCGACCCAAGTTCCTTTTGGAATGATTGCCATTCATCTACTCCATGAAAATTACGTGAGTTTACACATTGCGTTCGTACGCGCTATCACCCATCAACGCGGCCGGGGTGGGCAGATCAATCATACGCTTTAGCCCGGGGGTTGCGGCGTATACATGTGGAATCATGTTGACGGCAAGACCCATGGTTGCCACTCCACCGGCGATTTCAGGTTTGATCTCCATATGGATTTCAGGTTTGCCATAGATATTGATGAAGTCGCCGGTCTTTTGACCCTCAAGCTGGGGATGGATCTGTTGTGGGTGTACCAGCCTGATTACTTCTTTATCTCCGCGATATCCGACCCCGATGTGGGCGCAGCCAGCGACCATACCCGGCTGTACCTGAACGTGCGGAGTTTCGCGGTATACATTGCTGATGATCGGTTCACGGGTCTGCTCGATGCGGTCAACCCCCAACCCGAGCGCTTCGCTGATCATGTGGATGGATTCCGGAAAGCCGACATGCCCCACGATCGAGCCATCCGCTACGCCTGCGCGGAAAGCCTCCGGCGTGGTGCCGACCCCCTGTGACTTCATGACGGTCGGTCCGTACGGGCTGAGGTCATTGACCCGGGAGGCTTCAATACGCTCGACTGAGTGGTTGCCGCCGGTCAAAGCAACCACAAGCAAGTCGAGCACGAACCCGGGGTTGACACCGGTACCCAATAAGGTGATATTGTTCTTTTTGCACAGGTCGTCCAATTCGTTCGCAAGCGCAGGGTTTTGCGCCCAGGCGTCCGCCATCTCTTCAGCGATTGAGATGCAGTTGATCCCAGCGGAAATGATCCTGCGCAGGTCGGCGGTTTGTTCAACCAGCCACGAGGTGGTGGCGATGATCACCACATCTACTTTATCTTTTTCCAGCACTTCCTCAGGGTGATTGGTGACCCTGATACCCAGGCCGCGGTCGAGTTTCAGGATTTCTCCCAGGTCTTTTCCAGCGAAATCCGGGCGGTAGTCGATCGCAGACACGATCTGCAAACCAGGTTTTTCCAAAACCAGGCGCGCCATACCACTGCCCATCGCACCCAACCCCCATTGAAGTACTCGAATTGGCTTCATGTTTTCTCCCGATGTGATAAGGTGAATATCAGACAAATTTTAGCATAGATGCTCGCTTCCAATCAGAGACGCGCATCAAATCAATTGATTCTGCGAAAAAAATTGATTTCGGGGGATGGATTATAAGGAATAGGTGTTGTAGAAGACTGGTATCCCCCCGTTGGTAAGCCGGAGAGAGCCCGCGGGTTCACCAAGACGCAAATTGCCGATCAATTGCCTTTCGTTGCACAGAATGCCAACTTTCCACCCGTTGAAAGAAGCGGAGAGGATGCTGCCAAAACGCGCGTAGAGGTCGCGCAGATCCTTGTTTTGGCTAACCCGGTTGCCGTATGGCGGGTTGGTCACGATCCAGCCCGGGGTTTCCAACGGCAGCAGCTCTGAAATCGCCTGCTGCTTGAAAAGGATGCGGTTGAGTTGACCTGCGCGGGCAGCGTTGGCGGTAGACATTTGAATGGCACCGCTGTCGCGGTCATACCCGCAAATAGGAACATTTGACACGCGGATATTCGCCTGGGCATCCTCACGGATGCTCATCCAGGTTTCCCGTTGAAAGCCCGGCCAGTTCATAAACGCGAAATCACGTCCGATCCCGGGGGGTATCCTGGCAGACAGCAACGCGGCTTCGATGGGAATGGTCCCGGAGCCGCAAAAAGGATCCAGCAAAGGGGTCTCCTGGTCCCAGCCTGAAGCCAGTAGCAGGGCAGCCGCCAGGGTTTCACGCAGGGGCGCCTTGGCAACCGCCTGCCGGTAGCCGCGCTTGTGCAAGAGCTCACCCGAGCTATCGATACTGACGGTGCATTGGTCATTTACCAGCCGGACCTGTATCAACTGCCCGCTCTTATCTGTAGTGCAGGGTTTATTCACCTTGTTGGAAGATGAAAAGTGGTCGTTAATCGCTCCCAGCATGCGCTCTGCGACCGCATTCGAGTGATACAGGCGGGATTTGTGACAGGTGACGTGAATGTTAATACCTGTCCCTGGTTTGAGATAATTTTCCCAGGGCAAGAGGGAGGCTTTTTTCCGCAATTCAGAGAACGTGATCGCAAGAAAGTGCCCCAACCGCACGCTGATGCGGCTGGCTGTTCTGAGGTGCAGATTACCACGGTAGACATCCTGTAGTTTGCCTTTGATGAGGATACCCCCTCGTTCCTCTTCTGGCAAAACTCTTGATTGCTCAGGGTGGTCAGGAGTCGTTGGGATGGAGAATCCCAGATGTCTGCATTCGTCCACCAGGTAAGGTTCGATCCCGGGGGCGCAGGAAACGAAGAAGTCTACCTTTTCATTTTGCATATTTACCAGGCCGTTTGTAGGGAGGATTCCCGGGCTTTTGCTGCGCCTGTTTTCTGTCTTTATTCAACGCTGAAGACATCGTTAGGATCATCTTTTGCGCCGTCTTTTTATTGAGAGATTTTTCAACGAAAAGCGGTTCTCCGGTGAAGGGATCAGACTCGGTGTAATACATGACGCTGGCATAGGTTGAGGGGGTAGGGGTAAATACCTGGACCTGTTCAGGGGTAGCGTGCAGCTCTTTTACCGTATAATTGCGCAAAACGCGCATTTCATTTTCCCCGCAGCCGGGGTAAGCGGCGATGAAGTAATAGCTGAGGAATTGCTGCTTGCCAGCCTGGCGGGAAAGCAAATCAAATTGATCTTTGAAGAGCTTTAAAGAGGTGGCTGACGGCTTTCCCATCAAGCGCAATACACTGGGATCAGTGTGTTCGGGGGCAACCTTGAGCTGACCGGATGTGTGATGGCGGGCGACTTCAGCCAGGTAGTCTCTGCCGCTATTCTTGTCCGCGTCGACCATAT
>CAYYBP010000135.1:0-5861 GCA_964470275.1 uncultured Anaerolinea sp.
ACTTTGTGCTTGTGTTCCGCGTACAGGAGTTCCTGCAAGCTTTCGAGGTCTTCGTTAAGCCTGGTTACTTCCTCCAGGCCGTCTTTCTTTCCATCGTCAAATTCGCTTTTGTCTGCCGGGTCCCACGCGACGAAGTTGAGTTTCGTTCCACTTGTTACCCTGTATCTCTCCATTTTTCCTCCTGAGGCGGGTATACTAACAACTGTGATGCTTGCCTGATTAGTATACTACCCACGAGCTTTAAGATGTTCCGGGCGGAATTCCTGGTGCCGGTGATCTACTCGATGGCAGGCAGGTACCTCACCCGGATGAGTTTTATACCTAACTTGCTTAAATCCCCGCTGATGCCGAGCCGCGCGCGTGAAATCGGGTTGTCAATTGAAATGCGCATAGTCATAATTAATCCAGGCTGACATGCGCCTGCTGAGAGATCAAAATGAATGAGCCGGTTTTTCTCAAGGATGCCAGCCCAGACCTGTTGACGGTTGATTTCGAGCGATGTGCTCACAAACGTTTGCGTATCGGCGAGAAATGGCTCAACCTCCAGTTCAATTGCGGTTGGCATTGCGCCGGAAACCGGGCAGGGGATCTGGAAGGTTGAACTGGAGCCGACCGTCCAAACGCCGGTTTCATCCAGAACGCTCCAGCCGCCCGGGTCAATTCCGACCCCTGCAGAAAGGCTCTGGCCGTAACCGAAGGAATACCATTCCCCCGGGATAGGGTCAATTCGGTGCGTGCTCACATCCTGGGCGGTGAGATGCTGGTAGGGGGTGCCGCTCTTCAATTCGCCGCCCACGAACCTGGATTCGATCACTCCTGACAGGCGGGTGAAATCATAGCCGCAGCCGGCGGCACCGGTGATCGTGTACTCCGGCTGCGCGGTTGGATTGAGGATGAGCACCTTGCGGCAATCGGGGCCGATCACCGCGGTGTTTTTGCGGGCGGTGATAATTTCGCATACGCCGCCGTAGCGCTCGGCAAAAACCTCCGGCGGGGGATCATAGAGCCAGGGCAGGTTTTTCTGCACCCAGTAGGAGGCCGCGGATGGGTGACAATGGGCGGTATTCGTCGTCCATGGCCAGTAGTTGCGCGCGCTGAAAAACCCTGCCAGCACGAACAGGAGGATCAGGAGGGACAGCCTCAGGTCAGTTTTCTCCGCCGCGTAGATGAGCGCCAGAATGGCGGGGAAAAACAGGGCGATATACCAGGTGGCGTAGCGCGCCAGCCCGGGTGAGGCGCCGGAGTTCAGATTAATAGTGGATGATTGGGCAAGCAAACTCACGCTGACAAACACCAGGCAAAAGAAAAGATACTCGCGGATGCGGGTTTGTTTCCAGTTTTTAACGAACCACCACATGGCGAATACTGCCAGGAGGATCGATAGCGGCCAGTTGGGCAGCAGCCCTAGATCCGGGTCAAGGAACCAGATGTAAAAACGCGGAAGGTTGGTGCCAATGGCTGCGGCTTCTGCTAAAAACTGCGGGTCAACAACGCCGAAACGGATGAGGTAGTACAACGGATGTAGGGTGATCACGATCAGCGTGCCAGCGGACAGCAAGGCATCGGTGAGCTTGACTTTGGTTTTCAACGGACGCCCGATCCCGTAGCCAAGCACAGCCAGGCTGATGGCAGCGAAACTCAGATTTTGCGTGCCGGCAAGCGCCAGGAAGAGCGCGGATGCGGGAAATTGCTTTTTAATGAAAAACACAACCGCAATAGAGGTCAGGCAATACGTGAAGAACTCAGTGTGTACCTTGTCAACGTACCACAACGCGGGGGATAACCCCGTGAGGACGATCGCGCCAACCAAGCCGTGCCAGCCGAAATACTGCCAGCAAGTGTAAAGCAGACCTGCCAGCAGCAGGAAATGCAACAGCATGAAACCGGTGTGTACAGGGATTGTGACGCCGGAATAATCACCGATCTCAACCAGGACGGCGGCCCCGAGGCTATAGAACCAGAAGTGGTTGAAGTCCTGGCTGTCACCCCTCACCAATAGCGGGGAAAAGTTCTTGAGCTCTTCGCCAGAGCTGATGCCGGGGATGGCGTTGGAGCGGTACAACTGGTCATAGTACACCCAGGCCGGGGCGGTCATGTACGGGCGGTGCGTCTCGGTCCATGAGACCGCCATCGCGTAATACTCGCTGCCGTCGCCCACGCGCACAGGTCTGGCCGAGACAATAATGGGAATATAGACCAGCGCGCTCAGCAGCACGCAGATGAGGACCTTGAGATAGGCTTTGACGGGTTTGCATTGAATCTCGCGCGTGGGAGGCTTGTGCTGGATGTGGAAATACCGCGGAGCGTCAGTTGTTTTATATCGCATGGCCCACCCGTTGCCGGCCGGGTTACTTAACCAACCGGCTGACGCGCTCCATCATTTCAGCGTCATCTTTGAGCATACCGGCGGCAGGCAGGCGTTTTAGCAGCAGCAACCAGTTTGGATCAGCCTTAAAGATTTTTTCCAGGATGGGCAGCGCTTCTTTCTCACGGCCGGTCTCAAGCAGGGTGACAGCCTGCCAGAAGGGCAGCTCCTCAATGTGCGGCGCCAGGTGAGCGCCCTCTTTGTAAGCCTCAAACGCTTCATCCACCTTTCCCTGGCTGAGCAAATCATCGCCCTGATTCATGTGTTCATAAGCGCGCTGCACCTGCAAGAGCCGGCGCAGCTCGTGCAAAGGCTCGGGGTGGTCCTCCACCCGCAGGTCAACCAGGATGCCCTTCCAGGGTTCGCTGGAGGCCTTGCCTGAAACGACCAGGAGCGCCGCGGATTGTTTGCCGCGGATATCCCCGCCTTCTGCCTGGGCAGCATCCAGCGCAGCCATCAACCGTTCGGGTAGCGGACCGGCGCTGTCTTCAAACGCGCGCGCCATGGCCGGCCAGACGGTGGGATTCAGCATCATGTTCGCCTGAACGGAGTACTGGCTGCCCATATGGTGCCCGGCTTCGGCGATACAGCGCGCGCCGGTATGCGCGGCGACCCTTCCAACCGCGTCAACCATGGCCACCTGCCGGACGGCGGAGTTTTCATCTTTTTTCAGAAGTTCGCTGAGAACGAGTTGGGGATCCTTGTGTTCTCGCAGACCTGCCAGGCCGAGCGGACCGTAACTGACCTCGACCATGGATTGAGTCGCCACCGCGCCAACGCCCGGTTCCGCCCAGGTGACAATGGAGCCTGTGGAAAACCAATGCGATTGGACGGCTACGCCCATTTCCCCGCTTACGGGATTACGGGCAACGATGGAAAAAGTGTGCGCAAATGGAAAACGCTGAATGGACATTTTTCCTCCTGAGATTGGCTGTTAAGGATTCAGTGTGATCCCCTGGCGGCACCAGCGGGCATATATGGCGGTGGAAAGGAAATGCCCGGCGGATTGCTCCAATAGGCCCAGTTCACCGGCGCTGGTGGCGCCCTCGTGGGAACTCATCAGATCACTCAAGGCGTGGTACATTGTCACGGCGGACGCTTTAACCGCGTAAGCGGTCAACTGAACGAAAAGCGGATTCGGTGAAAGGATCGCATGACACGCTTCCAGGAGGTCGGGCAGGAGTTTGTAAAATTCCCAAACCTCGCCTTTTGGGCCGCGTCCAAACTTGGGAGGATCGAGAATGATGCCGTCGTAGCGGCTGCCGCGGCGCTGTTCACGCTGGACGAATTTAACCGCGTCGTCCAATATCCAGCGGATGGGGCGGTCCGTCAGGCAGCTCAGTTGCTGATTTTCGCGTGCCCAGGTGATAACCTTGCGGGAGGCGTCGAGATGGGTGACCAGCGCGCCGGCAGCGGCGGCGGATAAGCTGGCCAGGGCCGTGTAACCAAACAGGTTGAGCACTTTTGGGGAGTCGCCGGATCGCTGGATGACTTTTTCCGCCCAATCCCACTGGCTGGATTGCTCCGGGAAAACACCCAGGTGGCGTGAAGCGGAGGTCTGGACCCAGAACGATAAATTGCGGTAGTGCATTTTCCATCGATCAGGTACTTTTTTTCTGTATTCCCAGTGGCCGCCGTTTTCTTCTGCGGCGGGCTGATAAACCGCGTGGGCGGCTTTCCATTCGCTTTCTGGCAGGGAGGGCTTCCACACCGCTTCGGGTTCTGGACGAACCAGTCGGTAAGCGCCGAATTGCTCGAGCTTGAATCCGACGCCGCTGTCGATGAGGGCATATTCCTGCCAGCCGCTTGCTGGCAGGATGTCAATGTGCGGGATCGCAACAGCACTGCTCATCAACTTGAGTATATCAGAAACAGGAATATCAAATATCTGCAGAGATGGATGCGATATAATCCCCTTACCAATTTTTAAGCGAGGGAACATTGATCCAAACCCCGGAACGCAGAAACAGCGACAGCATCAAGTGGAGCCTATACGACAAGGATGTGCTGCCATTATGGGTGGCAGATATGGATTTTACATCGCCGCCGGAAGTGATCGAGGCATTGCAACAGAGGGTGGCTCATGGTGTGTTCGGATACGGAAAAGACCCCATTGAGCTCAAAGAATTGATCGTTGAGCGCATGCGGTTATTGCACGGGTGGCGCATCACCTGCGATGACGTCATGGTGGTGCCCGGGGTCGTGAGTGGATTCAACCTGGCGTGCCAGGCGGTAGCGAGCGAAGGAGATTCGATCCTGATCCAACCGCCGGTGTACCCGCCATTTTTTGGCGCGCCCGGCACGGCAAGCGCACGAACCTTGACGAACGATCTGATCCGGGAGCCGGATGGGCGTTACAGGCTGGATCCAGACGATTTTGAAGCGACCATCGAACCCGCTACCCGGGCGTTTCTTTTATGCAATCCACACAACCCGGTCGGAAGGGTTTTCACCAGGGAAGAATTGCTATCAATGGCAGGCATCTGCCTGAAGCATCACGTGGTCATTATTTCCGATGAGATTCACTGCGACCTGGTGTATCGGGGTTATCAACACATTCCCATCGCTTCACTTGATAGCGAGATCAGCGCCAGCACGGTGACCTTAATCGCCCCCAGCAAGACCTTCAATATCGCCGGGTTGGATTGTTCCATTCTCATTTGCACAAACCACGAATTGAGAGACCGGATCAAGCAGGCAAAACGGGGATTGATGGGTGGTGTCAATTTACTCGGTATCGCGGCGGCCACAGCCGCTTACCGCGACGGGCAATCCTGGCTGGATGAAGTGCTCGGTCTCCTGGAGGAAAACCGTGATTTCCTGCTGGATTACTTAGCGCATAATCTGCCGGGTATAAAGGCGGCAAGACCTGAGTCTACTTACCTCGCCTGGCTGGATTGCAGCGACCTTGCCCTGCCGGACCGGCCGGACCGGTATTTCCTTGAGCACGCCAGGGTGGGGTTGAACAACGGCGAGGATTTTGGTACGCCAGGTAAGGGGCATGTACGGCTGAACTTTGGGTGTTCACGGCAGGTGTTGGAAGAAGCATTGGAGAGGATGAGACGTTCAGTTTAAACAAAAAAAGCAGAGTCTCTCGGCTCTGCTTTTTCGACTATTCAATTTTTAAGATTTTTCGACAAGCGTAACTTCAGCAGCCTGCAGTCCCTTGGGGCCTTTTTCGACCGAGAACTCGACCTGTTGGCCTTCCTTAAGGACCTTGTACCCCTCCATGTTAATTGCAGAAAAATGAACGAATACATCCTCAGCTTCATCGCGACCGATGAAACCATACCCCTTAGCGGGGTTGAACCACTTGACGGTTCCAACAAAACGTTCTGCCATCCTATTACTCTCCATCTTGACTTGATTGATAGCGTGAAAAACTTGCCTTCAACGCCGCCGATAAATGAATTTACCATGTAGTTTATTCACTGTCAAGAATTTGTACTCGTTCAATACATATGAGACTTTTTCGAGGTTACCTCAGGGTAGTATT
>CAYYBP010000136.1:0-5803 GCA_964470275.1 uncultured Anaerolinea sp.
AAAACCGTTTGGATTCAATATCAGACGAAGCGACCCTGACAGCGATCATTAAGTATACCGACCTTCCGTCGAACGAAAGGGCAAACAGTGCCGAAGAATCTGAGATGTCGTCGACCCTGCAGTCACTTCAAACCAAGGAGAAAATCTACCTTCCCTCATACGCCATTTTGGATCTATCGGGAAGAAACATCTATGACACAAATCGTGGAAGTATCGGTAATTCAGAAGCCGAAACAGATTATTTCCAAAATGCTTCAGCAACTTTAACCAGTTACGTGAGCTCGGTAGAATTCACCAGTCGTGAATCCTCCGGTTACATATACTTTATTACCCCGATCAAGAACGAAAATGCTGTGATCAAAGGCTTCCTGCGTGCCCGTTACGATGCCAGGATTTTTCAATCATTACTGGATAAAAACGTAGGTCTGATCGGAAGACGCTCCTACCCGATCCTGCTGGATGAAAATGGATTACGCCTGGCTGACGGTTTCTCGCCGAATTCGATCAACCACTTGATTGCGCCGATCTCCCAGGAAAAATTCGACCGGTTGCTCGAGAATCGCCGAATCCCCTCAGCGGTTGCCTTGGAGGATCTTGTGATCCCTCAAACGGATCTGGCAAACGCGCTTAATGCTACAGGTGAGATCCAATACTATACAGCCAATCTAGAAATTGGTCAAAGCCTGGTGCCGCATTCGGGTGCCATGCTTGCGTCTACAAAATTTCCATGGTCGATCGCTTATCTTCAGGACAAATCCAGCCTTACCGCCTCGCTTTCATCCCAAAACCGGTTGTCCCTCCTCATCGCAACCTTAATGGCTGCCCTCATCAGTGTCCTCGTTGTTATCGCGTCCAACCAGTTGACGAAACCAATCCTTGCGTTGACCCGTACAGCTGAACAGGTTTCCGCTGGAGATCTTACCGTCCAAACAAAAATCACCACGAGTGATGAACTGGGTATTCTGGGGAACACGTTCAACAACATGACCCGTCAGTTGCGCGACTTGATCGAATCCCTAGAAAACCGCGTACTTGAGAGGACAAAACAGCTGGCTCAGCAAAATACAGCTTTGCAATTGCGGTCAAGGCAACTTCAGACAGTCGCGGATGTTGCCCGATCGATCGTGTCCACCCGGGCAGTCGATTCCCTGTTGGACCTCGTCACAAAGCTGGTTAGCGAACGATTCGGTTTCTACCACGCTGGTATCTTCCTCAAGGATGAAGAGGGCGAATACGCAGTTCTTCGCGCTGCTAACTCGCGCGGAGGCAAACGCATGTTGGACCGCGGTCATAAACTGAAAGTTGGCCAGGTGGGTATCGTGGGTTACGTAACCGGAACGGGCGATCCTCGTATTGCCACAGATGTTGGTGAGGACGCCGTCTTCTTCAATAACCCAGACCTGCCTGAGACGAAGTCTGAAATGGCCATTCCTCTAAAGCTGGGCGAAAGCGTTATCGGCGCTCTTGACGTACAATCGGTTGATTCTGATGCCTTTACGAACGAGGATATTGCCCTTTTCACCACGCTGGCTGACCAGATTTCCGTTGCTATCGAGAACGCCAATGCCTACGAAATTTCACAGCGAACCCTGGAAGAGCTGCGGGAAGTTGACCGTGTAAAAAGTCAATTCCTTGCCAATATGTCGCATGAACTTAGAACGCCTTTGAATTCTGTGATCGGTTTTTCACGGGTGATCCTCAAAGGCATTGATGGCCCGATCAACGATACCCAGGAACAGGACATCACCGCGATCTACAACTCCGGGATGCATCTCTTGAATATGATCAATGAAATCCTGGATATGTCCAAGATCGAAGCCGGAAAGATGGAACTTCAACTTGAAGAAAAGCAAGTCACCGAACTGATCGAAAATTCCATTTTAGCCAACCAGGGCCTGATCAAAGATAAACCGATCGAGTTACGCGCGAATATTCAACCTGACCTTCCCAATGTGAAGATCGACGAAGTTCGCATCAACCAGGTGTTGACCAACCTCATCTCCAACGCGGTGAAATTTACCGAAGAGGGTTCCATTACGATCAACGCCTCTCTGCAGGAAAACCTGCAGGGCAAGGAAGAGATCCTCATTACCATCGCAGACACAGGCATTGGCATCGCTCCTGAAGACCAATCCAAGTTATTCCAGCGGTTTTCCCAGGTGGACGATTCTCCCACCAGGCGTACTGGAGGAACGGGTTTGGGTTTATCCATTTGCCGGTCGCTGGTTGAGCTTCACGGCGGTACGATCGGGCTTTTGAAAAGCGAACCTGGCGCGGGGAGTGAATTCTACTTCACCATACCGGTTGAGCCAAAGCTAAAAGAAATCTCCATGGATTTTCCTCAGGAAAACAACCGTGTCGTGCTTTCGATTGACGATGATGAACAGGTCATCCGCCTATACGAACGCTTCCTCAAACCTCACGGCTACACCGTTGTCCCGCTCACCGATCCCACCCGGGCAGTGGAACGCGCCAGCGAATTGCATCCCTTTGCAATCACACTTGATGTAATGATGCCTGAAAAGGATGGCTGGCAGGTTCTCAACGATTTAAAAACCCACGAAGAAACCCGTGATATTCCGGTAATGATTTGTTCGATACTTGAAGAAGAAGAGAAAGGTTTCAGCCTGGGTGCCGCGGATTACCTCGTCAAACCATTCCTGCATGATGATCTTGCCAACGCATTGCAGCGGATCAATCAGAATAATGATGTGCATGAAATCATGATCGTCGATGATGATCCTGAATATCTGCGCCTTCTTCAGCAGATCATTGAGGAAAACGGGCACTATATGCCGGTTATTGCTGAAGGCGGAGAAGCAGCCTTGAAATTGTTGGCTGAGTTCACCCCCGATGTCATCGTAATGGATCTGATGCTGTCCGATGTTAATGGATTTGAAATGCTCGAAAAGATCAAGCAGGATTCCCGATTGACCAATGTGCCTGTGATCATTCTGACATCCACCGAACTTGACGATGAACAAAAAAAGTTGCTCAGCAAATACCATGACCAGATCTTCGACAAGTGGTCAATTGACAAGAACACGTTGTTAAATAATCTTCAGACGAACCTGGACAGGATCCATAAATCGTCGTTCGAGATGTAAATGCAACAAAAATTCATGGCTCGTTGTTTGGATTGTGGGTATCCTTGTACCTACGATGTAAATTCCCCGTCCTGCCCTGCCTGCGGTTCGCTGTGGCGTGAAGCAATTTTTGATTACCCCGCAATCGCTGATCAATGGCGTAACGGATTTACCACGCTGGAATTTGACCTGTGGCGATATTTGGATTTACTGCCCATACACGAATTTGACACGTCTCTGAGGTTGGGCGAAGGCGGAACTCCCCTGCTGCATGCCAGACACCTTGGCACCATGCTTGGGAATCCCAACATTTTCATTAAAGATGAAAGGCAAAATCCGACAAATTCCTTCAAAGACAGGCAGGCTTCTGTCTCGGTCGCTGCCTATGTTGAAGGAAATATTACCGAACTGGTGTGTTGTTCCACGGGCAATGTCGCCATTTCGTACTCAGCCTATGCAGCGCGAGCCGGTATTCGCTTGTGGGCATACCTTACAAGCCTTGTTCCCTCCGAAAAGATGCGTGAGGTGGCGTTATTTGGCACCAGGGTGATAAAAATCACTGGCACGTACGATGAAGCCAAGAAGATCGCCCAGCAGTTCGCGGAACAGCGAGCAATCTATTACGACCTTGGCTCCCGCAGCATTCCTTGTGTCGAATCTATGAAAACGCTTGCATTTGAGATTTGCGAACAACTACCTTTACAATCCAAAAATGCCGGATCACCCAGGGCTGCGTGGCAGGCACCGGATTGGTACCTCCAATCAGTCAGCGGAGGCCTCGGTCCACTGGGAGTAGTAAAGGGTTTCCAGGAATTACAGGCTATGGGATTGACCAACCGCCTCCCGGGTTTTGGCCTGGTCCAGGTGGATGGGTGCGCGCCAATGACCCGCGCCTGGCAGCAGGACGCTGAGGTAGCTGAACCAGTCCTTTCACCCCGAACCATGATCGCAACCCTCGCCACCGGTGATCCAGGCAGGACGTATACAGAGCTCTACCGCAGGCTCAGACCAGCCAATACCAGCATTTTCAACAGCGTTTCGGATGAAGAAGCATTTCGCGCCATGCACTTATTGTCGGAAATTGAGGGCATCTCCATGGAACCGGCTGCCGCAGTGGCATTTGCTGGATTAATCAAGCTCGTTCGGTCAGGCAGAATCAAACCCGACGAATCTGTTGTGGTGAATTGCACTGGTCATACGATGCCGGTTGAGAGCTACATCCTCGGCAAAGACCTCGAGACTGAGGCGGGTTTCCAATCCTACTCTGATAGAAATGACCAGGAAGAGGGGCTTTTGGCAGCCCTTAACAATATCTCCAGCGATCGATATCGCCGCATTCTGATCGCAGATGATGAACCGAATGTTAGGCTGCTGGTGAGCAAGATTCTTCGCTCGCTCGGTGATTTTTCGTTGACTGAAGCGGCAAATGGTAAAGAGACTCTGACCGCGATTGACAAAGAAATACCAGATCTGCTGATATTGGACTTGATGATGCCGGAAGTCGACGGGTTTTCAGTGATAGATCGTCTCCATTCCCGAAAAGAAACCTCACAAATACCCATTATTGTGATCACCGCAAAGGAATTGACCAGGAGCGAGAGAGAATTCCTGAAAGGGCGGATCCAGGTTCTCATGCAAAAAGGCGATCTGATGAACGCCAGGCTTCTGCAAGGTATTTGAATCGGAAGCAGGCATGATGAAAGCCCGTAACCAAGGTGTGCTGGCTGCCGCAATATCTGCGGTATTTCTGGGTCTTTCACCAATTTTTGGTAAGCAATCGATCCTGGTCGGTTTTTCACCATTCGCTGTCGTCGCGATCCGCACGACGCTGGCTACCTTACTGCTGCTTGTTTTCCTGTTGATCTTCAAAAAGAAATACTTCACGATATATCTCCTGGGTCTAATAGGCTGCCTGGTCGCTGGATTTATCAATGGAGTGGGATCAATTTTCTATTATTCCGCATTAGCGCGGATTGATGCCGGCGTCGGCCAGTTGATCTACTCTTTTTACCCGCTATTGATGGTTTTCTGGCTGATCCTCGATCGTCAATCGATCAGTAAAATAACCATTCTTCGCCTATTGCTGGTGATTCCGGGTGTTTTCCTGTTGTTGCGAACCTCCGATGGTCGGGTGGATTTTATCGGCGCGCTCTTTATGTTTATTGCAGCAGCCTTGTACTCATTACATATGCTGATCAATCAACGCGTCCTATACGAAGTGCCTGCGCCCACGGTCACGTTCTACACCCTGGTGATGATGACGTTTACCGTCAGCGCGGCTTTTCTGATCTTCAATCCCATTCTTCCACCTTCTGGTACCCCTTGGTGGCCTCTTTATTTGCTAAGTTTGATCACATTTTTATCGCGTTTAACCTTGTTTCTCGGAATTAAACATATCGGCGGGTTACAAACCGCAATACTCGGGCTTGGTGAATTGCTGATCACAGTATTGTTCTCCCAGATCTTCTTATCAGAACGCCTGGTGCTCACTCAATGGCTGGGTGCGCTTTTCATCTTTGCGAGCCTGTTCCTGTTGGTCTTTGACTCGCCTACCAGGGTAAAACGGAATGGCAAGGGTTTTCTGTACTGGCTGAATCCCCCTGTCGTAAATCCAACCGATTATCCTTTCCTGAAATAAAAAGACTCCTTCTCAGGAGTCTAAGGGGTGGCTGATGGGGGTTGAACCCACAACCCTCGCATCCACAGTGCGATGCTCT
>CAYYBP010000137.1:0-5798 GCA_964470275.1 uncultured Anaerolinea sp.
AACCCTTGACCCGCCGCTTACGAAGCGGCTGCTCTGCCAGCTGAGCTACGGTGGCGATCATTGAACGGGCAAATTATAACAGCACCCCTGCGGATTTAGCAAGAAATGCGTGTTTTGAATCAAAAAAGGAGGAACGAGAGCAGGACGAAGAAATACAGCGCGGCCGCGCCGTATTTGCGCTGCAGGATGCTGCGGCTGCGAAAAATGATGAACCACAGGCTGACGGCAATGCCAGCCATTCCCATGTAGCGTATGGTGCTAAACCCCTGTTCAAGCAGGCGCGGCAAGTCGTTGTTGATATTAAGGCTGGTCACATATATTTTGCCCAACCAATTGAGGAACAACAATAAAAAGGCAAATCGCAATCCAAGCGGGAAAACCTTAACCCATAAGAAACCCATCACCAGGGCTGCCGCAACCCAGATCAATCCACCGCCCGGGTCAATCAATCCGATGCGATCAGGAAACCCGGTAAAACGCAGAAGCTGCCACAGCAGAATTCCCGCCAGCATCCCGCTGCTGGCTCTTTGCGCATCGGAGACGCCGGGCGCAAGCGACCGATAGAGGAACAAGACGCCCCCTGCAAGCAGAACGAGGATATAGAGCGCGCTGCCGACCCACTGCAATGAACTGGCGAGAGGCAAAAGCACGAGGGAGGTGAACCCAAGCGTGAACAACAGCAGCAGGGCGCCGCCGATGCCGTCGGTGATCTTGCTCACAGACTCGTTAATAAATCCATGCATACTAACAAAAACCCGCAACAACAGCCGTGGTTGCGTTCAAATTTCAATCAGACCGCTTGTCCCGTTTTCCCAGGCGGTCAGCGCGCTGCACCGCCCCCCGGCCGAATTTCTCCCTGAGCTCATCAAGCGCATCCAGTAATTTTCTTTCCTTCTCGGTGCTCGTCTCCCACAGGCTGAGTTGATGCGCCTGCTCTACCAGGTTTGCCCCGCCCACCCCGATCAAACGCACCAGGCGGTCAGGCTCCCACAATTTCTCAAGTAGATCGACGGCTGTGGCATAAATCACCCCGTCCTGGTCGGTGGGCTGCTGCAGCGCGACCTGACGGGTATGGGTGGTGAAGTCCGACCAGCGTAATTTAATGCGGATGACGCGCGCGCAGACCCCATCACAGCGCATGCGATACCCCACTTTGGAGGAGAGATCGCGCAGGGTGTGGCGCAAAAATACCAGGTCGCCGGTATCCCGGGCAAACGTGGTCTCCTGGCTGATGGATTTGGCTTCATACTCCACGGTCACCGGCCGATCATCAATACCCATGGCGTGACGTTGAATTTCGACCCCGTATTTACCAAATTTCCGCTCCAGCAATTCCACCGGACTGGCGGCGATATCACCGATGGTGCGCAGCCCCAGGTCAGCCAGGCTGGCTTCGGTCTTCGGCCCCACCCCCCACATGGCTTTAGCGGGCAGCGGGGCGAGAAATTCCCGCTCTTTTCCGGCGGGTACACACAGGATAGCGCGCGGGTAATCCGGATTCTGGCTGCGGGATTTCCCGGTATCCGTCGCGATCTTCGCGACCAGTTTGTTGGAAGCCGCGCCGATGGAACAGGGCAGACCGGTCAACTCTTTCACCTTTTGCTGCAAGCCGCGCGCGATGGACTCGGGATCCTGGGGTAGGTCGGTGACATCAATAAAAGCTTCGTCCACCGAAACCTGCTCCACCAGGCCGCTCAATTGGTGGAGGATGGCCATCACTTCGCCTGACCTGGCGGAATAATCGCCAAAGTGGCTGTAAATCAGGGTGAGATCCGGGCAGAGTCGCAGCGCCTGCCCGGTTGGCATGGCAGAATGAACGCCGAGGCGCCGCGCCGGGTAGGAACACGAGGAGATCACGCCGCGCCGGTCCGCGCTGCCGCCAACCGCGAATGCCTTTCCTGCGAGCGAGGGATCACGCAATTCCTCAACGGCGCAGAAAAACGCGTCGAGATCAAGGTGCAGGATCTTGCGGGAAAGCGGCTGTTTCAGCACAAATATAGTGTAGCACTTATGTTCTAAATGTCAAGAAAATAAATACACTGCCGGCTCAAGTACCGGCAGTCTGCGTCACCGAATCGAAGATTTAATCGCGCATCGCTTCTTTTAGCGCGACGATGGGCGGGATGGGTGTGGGATCGGTGTCGTACGCCAGCGCCAGGTAATACGCCATGTAATCCCCAAACAGGATCATGCTCCACAACTGCTCCAGGCGGTCATCCCCCCTGGCCTGGATTGTGTCAGTTGCGATCCCTTCCAGCATCAGGATATCCTTTGTCTTTTCGGATCTCAAGCGGTTCCTGGCATCATTGCACGTGGCATCAAGGAACACCGCGTACTCGCGGTAATTGAAATCAGCCGGGTTGCAGATTCCCGCCAGCGTATTATGGTCCGCCTCTGGCAGGACCTCGAACGAAGCAAAGGCCTTGGCGACCTCGTTAAGCTGGGTTTTCCAGCGCATCGCGACCGGCGCCAGGAAACCACTGCCGTAAAAGGTCACATGCCGGCCGATGAGATTGCCCGCCTGGCGTTTGGCCGGGTTTTGAATGACAGGAACCTGCGCGTTGAGTTTTTCCTGGTACGATTTCAAGCGCGCTATCAGGTTCGCTTTTTCATCGACCGACAGCCTGATCAAGCCGAGGCGAGTGAGGATGGCGTGCAGCAGCCCGAACGAATACCCCACCGCCGTGCGCGGCTGGCCCGTATGGGTAAACTTCCAAACAAGATTGCCGGCGTTCAGCGCCATTTGCTCCAGCTTTCCGCCGGTTGTGAGCGCCATCACCTGGCACCCGTTTTCCATGGCAGCCGTGTAGGCTGAGAGCACCTCTTCCGTGTTGCCGGAATGCGATGAAGCGATCACCAGGGTGTTTCCGCCGCGCGCAAAAGCGGGCAAACCGTAATTCCTATGAACGATGAACGGGATGGATAATTCATCCTCACAATACGCCCTTAAAAGGTCAGCCCCGATGGCTGAACCGCCCATTCCAGCTACGACAACCCGGTCGAACGGCAACTTAACCGGTAATGGCAGCGAATCGCCCAATTTCCAGGCTTGTGCCAGTTGATCGGGTAATCCGTCGATATGCGCCAGCATGTTCTCGCGGTCGATGGTGGAAAATTCGGTTGGTGAATTCAGGTCCATGGGCTTTCCTCAAGTTGGGATGACAGGTTGATTTTACCGCATTTTCACCCTGCTTAACCACAAGCAGAGCAGACGGATCTGCTCTGCGTTTGCGGAGATCTAGATCTACTTCAGTTTCTTTACCAGGTCGAGGAATTCAGTCCATTCTTCATTAAACATGTGAATGGTGACATAGTTCAGTTCGAGATGGTAAGTGGTCTCCCCATCCGGTTCTTCTGCGGACCAGACTGCGTAGTTATCTGTTTCGGCCAAGGTGGTAATTTTGGGTTCTTCGTGATCAGTCATTTTTTACTCCTTTTCTTCTGAGAGAGGTTTATTTTCTGGTGAAGCTACAACTTTATCGTGGGAAAAACGCTTCGTGAGCGATTTCACCCACTTCCGGATCGTCATCCAGGCTTTTCTGAACAGGTGCGGAAGCGGTTTTGGAGGGGCGATCACCTTCAGACCTGCCCACGGATCCTGGTCAGTCAATTTGCGGATCAGATACGTCAGGATGAGCTTTAACGAGGCCAAAACCGGCGCTGCGAGCAGTATCCCTAAAAACCCAAATAGAGCGGCTGAAATGATCACCATCACCAGCACCGCCGCCGGATGAACGGCCAGCGCGTCTGACATGACGCGTGGAACCATGAAGTTGTCCATCAGGAAGTCAGATAACCAGGCGCAACCGACCACGAGCAGGGCGTACGGGAAGGCTTCCATACCGAAGTAATTGGTTTGAAACAGCGCGACCAGGCCGTAGGTCGTCCAGGCGACGAATGGACCTACATATGGCACGAACCTCGCCAACCCGGCTAGAAGAGCCAGCAGGAAGAAATACCTGACTCCCAGGATGCTCAGCAAGAGCGAGTAATATGCCACGGTGATGGCGAAAATCAACAACTGACCTCGCAGGAAGGCGTTCCAGATGTGGGATAACTGCTTTCCAATGCGGCTGACGTCTTCCTGGTAGTTAGGAACCTTGAGGTTGATAAGGGTTGAACCTGCTGAGTTGCTTTCAGCAAGAATAAAATAGGAGATGAGGAGGATAAAGACCAGCCAGGTAAGCGTGCTGCCGATACCGGAGGCCAGCGAACCGATCACGCTGCCTAGTTGCGATAGAGCCGGTGTGATCATGCCGGACACCGTGCTCCAAACCGTCGGAAGGTCCAACCTGGACAGGTCAAACGAGAAAGGTCCCACCTCGAGCGGTTTGCTGGTGAGCTGCGCAAAGAAACCGGGCAAGTCGGTGATCAGCCCCTGGATGAACTTGATCAGATTTTGCACCTGCTCGACGAGCGAGATTCCGCCCCAGGTTAACAGACCGATGATGATCACGAACAACAGCACGTACAGGATAGTGACAATAAGGCGCCAGGGGATCTTTAATTTACGCGTAATGACCGATGCCAGCGGGTGAAACAGGTACGCCAGTACGAACGCGAACATCAGAGGCGCGAGGATGTTTTGAAAACGGATGAGCAGAACAATGACCAGCCCCGCGAGGGTTAAACCCACAACCAGTTTGGTCGTGTTATTCCAGCGCGGTGATGTAGATCTCTCTTGTTGTGTCATCGACCTCATTATATCGGATTCTGAAGGATACCTGTAACGATTATCCCGCAATGGTCATCTGCCATGTGATTACGGGCAGGCGCCTGCCTGGATCGCGTTGAAAAACCCCGGGAACAGGGTGCAATAACTATCGGTGAATTCGATGATCAACCAGGGGATGACGCAGAAGATCAGCAGGATGCCGATGACAACCAGCAAAGCCACAAGCCACGGGGAGCGCTTCTTTTCCTGTGGGATCTCCGGCTCCACATCCAATGGGCTGGCAGGCAGGGGAGCCGCGCGCCGGGGCGCGGCTGCGGGCTGCACTGGCGGCGCAACGGGATGATATGCAGGGGCAGCGGCCGCGGGAGGTTTCTGTTCCACGGGTAAGCGGAATTCTGGATAATCTGAGTCGAACGGCGCGGGGGGAGGTACGGTTGCCTGCGGCGCTTCCGGCACATAAGGGTGCGGGAAAGCCGGCGCCGCCGGGATCTTATCCACTTCAGGCTCGCGAAAGGCTGCCACAGTGGCATTCACGTCCATCACGACCACGTCGAACAAGAGCTGGACGTGCTCACCCAGGGTGATCTCCTCGCCGGGGTTGAGCAAGACAGGCGCGCTGATGCGCTGCCCGCGCAGGAAGGTGCCATTGGTGGAGCCAAGGTCTTCGATCGAAAATGTATTGCCCTTCAGGGTCAAATGCGCATGCCGCCTGGATACTTCGGGGTCATTGATGACCACATCGTTGGTTAAATCGCGTCCGAGAAAGACCTCGGTTTTCTCGAGCGGATATTCTTTTCCACTTTCAAGACCGGATTGCAGGATCAAACGAAATGAAATCATGGTTATCCTCCTTCTTCACTAACAAGTGTAGCAAGTGCAAGTTAGAATGTCAATCAATCGCGCGAGCAGTTTTCACAACAAATTGCCGCTCTCGAAATACACGCAAACTCCACCCAGGTTTTACCGGCGGCGTGATTCATAAAACTCGTATAAAATGAAGGTGAAGCGCGTGGTCTGATTAAAAAGACCCCGCCATGCCGTGTGTTGCGTAGTTTTGAACCTGCCGAAGCAGGTGGATCCTCCCGCAGAGACCCGCCTTGGCCGAAGCCTATCGCGTTACCCT
>CAYYBP010000138.1:0-5771 GCA_964470275.1 uncultured Anaerolinea sp.
ACACGCCGCCGCAGGAAGCGCAGTCGCCCATGGCGATCACCCACTTGGGGTCGGGCATCTGGTCGTACAGGTTGCGCAGCACGGGGCCCATCTTTTGCGAAACGCGCCCCGCCACGATCATCAGGTCCGATTGCCTGGGGCTGGCGCGCATTAATTCCATACCGAAGCGGCTCATGTCATAATTGGATGCCTGCATCGCCATCATCTCGATCGCGCAGCATGCCAGCCCGAACGTCATCGGCCACATCGAGTTGGTGCGCGACCAGTTGACCAGTTTCTCAAGCGAGGTGGTAACGACACCCGGGTTGCCGGTTTTTCCTTCTACTCCCATTCAAAGGCTCCTTTCTTCCACAGGTAAACAAAACCCACCAGAATGATCGCCACGAAGATGAACATCTCGACCAGGGCGAATAACCCGAGCTGCCTGAAGGCCACCGCCCAGGGGAGGAAGAAGATCACTTCAACGTCGAAAAGGATGAAAAGCACCGCCACAAGGTAAAAACGCACCGGCATCTGGCGTGTGCCCGGCCCGTAAGGGATCATGCCTGATTCATAAGGCTGCCCCTTTTTCCTGGTCGGCCGGTGCGGTCCTACAAAACGCCCCAGCAGCAGCACGATGATGCCGACGGCAACGGACAGGGCGAGGAGAATGAACAGCGGGATGTAATCGATCAACATGGGAACGATCTCCAATCGGAGAGTGGTTTGTACCCCCAGGAGTTCTCCAGGGTGTCTGTATATTTTACCCGATAATAAAAAAACGAAAACTCCCCCGTCAGTTGACGGGGGAGGGACGAATTGAGGTTACCTGAGATTCGATTTTCAGCGCGTCCTTACTCGCTTGCCTTGGCTGCCCGCTTCCCCCTCCTTAGGCAGAGCCGGATTCATAAGGAGCTATTGCGCTGTTTCGTGTCACAGGGTTCTCAAGGTATTACCTCGCTTTTTCATATTCCTGGGCGACGAAGCTCCAGTTGACGACAGACCAGAAGGCTTTGATGTAATCCGGGCGGCGGTTCTGGTAATTCAGGTAGTAGGCGTGCTCCCACACATCCAGCCCGAGGATGGGGGTGTGTTTGTCCATGTAGGGGCTGTCCTGGTTGGCGGTGGAGTAAACCTGTAGCTTCTTCTCGCCATCCACAACCAGCCATGCCCAGCCGGAGCCGAAGCGCGTGGTCGCGGCGGCGGAGAATTTCTCCATGAAGGCGTCCAGCGAACCAAAGGTCTTTTCAAGCTCTGCCAGCAGCGCGCCTTCGGGGGCTTTTTTGCCGCCAGGGTTCAACACATCCCAGAACAGGGTGTGATTGGCGTGCCCGCCGCCATTGTTGCGCACCGCGGTGCGGATGGATTCGGGTACGGAGTTGATCTCTTTCAAAATGGTCTCGATGCTCTTTTCGTAAAACTCGGGGGCAGACTCAAGCGCCTTGTTCAGGTTGGTGACGTATGCAGCGTGGTGCTTTCCGTGATGGATCTCCATCGTGCGCGCGTCGATCGCCGGTTCCAGCGCGTCGAACGCGAATTTTAGTTGGGGTAACTCAAAAACCTTGCTCATTTTTATTCCTTCCCTTAATTGTTAATTGTATTATTAAGATAATAATACTCATATTTACAACAAAAGTCAAGTGATTTTTATAAGAGGTATATTAGAACCTCGAAAATTAGGCGGCTTTTAAGATCAGACCCAAAAAGGTTGTTAGCAAACTCTGCGATATGACCCCTGAAAAGGTTAAAACAGGCTTTACGCTCTGACCCATGAAAAGGTTATGACCAACCTATTCGTGGGTTATTTCGCCGAGGCTCTCGGTGTGGATAGCGTTGGAGAGACAGTGCGTCAACACCCGGATGCTGCGGATGGTGAACAAATTAATGTAAGTCCGGGGGAAAACTGGACCAGATATATTTACACTGGCGCCTCATGTTCCGGCGCCGGTGCCTGATAAAAAAATTGCGTCCTCTGTTGTTATGCGGCGGTAGTCTTTTTCGTTCTGCCCATCCACGAAAGGTCCTCAAACTCACCGAACAGGTCGCGGAAGATGCGGTAATACAACAATTCCTCCTTGGAATTCAGCGTCATCCCGCCGGGTAGCCGCTTCTCTCGCGCAAAATCATCATCCGTTACATGCGCGTTGGCGTAGCGGACGAGGTGATCCTGCACGCCTGAACCCTGCCAGAATTTTGCTTTCTTGCGGTACAACAGCTCGTCGGGCAGCAGATCAGCCACCGCCTGCCGCAGGATCCATTTTTCCATCCCGTCCTTTATCTTCATTTCAACCGGGATTTGAGAAGCCAGCTCCACCACGCCCTGATCCAGGAAGCACACGTAAGCGGTCAGCCCGTTGGCGGCCGAGGAGCGGTCAACGCGCTGCAGGGCGGTGTTATGCAGCCTGCCAACCAGGTCAGCCAGTTCTTTATCCAACTCGTCCTGCGGAATACCGGCCAGGTACTCGTAGCCGGCGAACAGCTCGTCAGCGCCTTCGCCTGAAAAGACAGCCGGCACGTAATCCGACGCCATCGCCGCGACCCTGAAGTTGAGGATGGTCGATCGGATGAGCAGCGCGTCGAAGCTCTCGAGGTGGTAGATGACCTGCGGCAGGCTGTCGACCAGGCTTTCAGGCGTGACCGTGAGCACGTGGTGCGTTGACCCGATGTGCCGGGAGGCGATCTCTGAGTACTTCACGTCCGGCGAACCCGGCAGCCCGGCGACAAATGTGTGCAGCTCTTTGACGTGCGGCCTGGCCATCGCGGCGACCGCTGTTGAATCGATACCTCCGGACAGCCACGAACCAACGTTCCCGTCGCCGATGCGCGCGGCGATGGAATTTTCCAGCCGCCGCCGCAGCTCCTGGTGGATGCCCGCAGACGCAGTCTTGGCGGGTTTTGCTCTTTTCGCGGCCGCTGTCTTGATCTTCGAACCTCTCATCACGTGACCGGGGGGAAATTCGTGCACGTCCCTGGTGACCACCAGCAGCCCCTTTACCTCCGACGCGAAGCAAAGTTCGCCCCGGCCGGTTAGACCGTAATATAACGGGGATACGCCCAGCGGATCTCTTTCCAGCTCGAACGTGCCGTTGGCGATGCGCGCGTACGCGTAATGACTGGAGGATATCCTTTCCTGGACCGAATGTTTATCGGTCATTGTTTGAATGTTGCCTTTTGACCAGTTGCTGCCGCTCACCCCCAGGATGGCGTTTTGATGCTCAACGACGCGCTTCCATGAACCCCCGCGATGAGACATGCACGATAGCATTGTCTCCACTCTATCTTGTGAGCCCGCCCCCTGTATGCCGGCGATTGCTGTCATGCTTAAATCCCTTTCTATCCTTTTACCCGTTAGTGAACCATCAGAACCAGGAGTTGAAAGTAAATCAGATGCGGTTAAATTGAATTTTGGGTTTTGAGGATCGCGCGGGCAGGTAAAAGACGTTGAAACGGCATCCGATCGATTCTGAAATATGGTGGATCCTCGGGGGTATTGTACCCCATCCTGGCGGGGGTGTAAAATCACGCAGCGGGGAGTGGACTCGTCGTCACCTGTGCGAGAATCACGGGGCGTAAACAAACATAACCAAGTATTGACCCATGAAAAGGTTATGACCAACCTTTTCATGGGTTATTTCTCCGAGATGCCGGTATAGATAACGATGGAGCGCCAGGGCGTGGCCTTGGCGCGCGGAGGCCCTGAGTGGCCATCAATTCATTATAGCGAGATCAAATCGAAAAATCGGTTGCGAGAAGGGAAAGACAATATGGGTGTAGGGAGACCGGAATACATGAAATACTAATAATCAGGTATATACTTTTATTGGGAGGACAATATGACAATTCCCAGTTACGAGAAAATAATGGTACCTTTGTTGATTTTTTCTAAGGACAGAAAAGAGCACTCAAACGAAGAGTCTCTACAACACATCATTCGAGCTTTTACTTTAACCCTGAAGAAAGCAAAATTCGTATAAAGAGCGGCAAACAATCTGTAATAGAAAACCGCGTTGCCTGGGCAAGAACGTATTTGAAAAAGGCCGGGTTGTTGGAATCACAACAACGAGCCAGGTTCAATATCACTGATTTGGGCCTCCAGGTTCTTAAAGAAAATCCTCCAGAAATTACAGATAAATATTTAATGCAATTCGAGAATTTTCAGGAGTTCTAAAAGAGGCATAAAGAACAGGCGCGGACCATAGATGATCAAACATACACCAAAACGCCACTAGAAATGCTTGAAGCGGGTTATGAGACCCTCAGAAGCAATCTGGCGGATGACCTATTGTCACATATTGCTAAATGTTCCCCCTCTTTCTTTGAAAACCTGGTTGTTGAATTATTGGTTTCTATGGGATACGGAGGGTCAATCGCCGACGCTGGACAAACCATCGGAAAATCTGGCGATGGTGGTATTGATGGGATTATCAAAGAAGATAAATTAGGGCTGGATGTGGTCTATATCCAGGCAAAACGATGGGAAGGACTGGTTGGAGCGAAAGAGATTCGAAATTTTGTAGGTGCCCTCGCTGGGCAAAAAGCCAACAAAGGTGTCTTCATAACAACCTCCGGTTTTACCAAAGACGCGCTTTCTTTCGTTCAACAAATCCAACAAAAGGTGATTCTAATCGACGGACAATTACTCGCACAATACATGATTGATTATGATATTGGTGTGTCAATGGAAAAAGCTTATCAGATCAAGCGCGTTGATCACGATTACTTTGAATTATAACGGTCGTCTTTCTTAGTCTGTCCATCATAGTTTATCTAAATTAGGTTAGTGATAATGAATAAAAATCCTATTCGGTATTGAATTTTCTGTATTCCTTTGATTAATGATGTAAATTCAAAATATTAGGAGGAAAGAATGATAGAAGGATTAATTGTACTTGGTATTGGTGCTGTGATAGTTTTTTTAAACTAACTAGCGGTCTTATTTCAAATATTATTCCGATTCCTCCAATTATTATTTATATCGTGGGGGGAATATGTGTGCTTGTTGGGATGGCGAGAGTTCTTAAGAACCTGAAATGGTTCGGACAGGGTTATTAGTTAAGAGAACAAATAGTAAAAGCTTTTTAGACTGTGTAAAATCTCCCCCTAAAAATGGTATTAGTATACCCTGCGGAAAACACCCGTTTAGTAGCGTGGGACGCCAACCAGGTATTAAAAAAATAGTCTGGTTGTCACCAATCTAAAAAAGTCGGTCGCAATGCACGAAACACTCATGCATAAATTTTTGTTGTGCCTACCAGTCCAGCCACTCCTCCTGCCCGGGGGAAAGGGAGATGGCTGTCAAGCCGGAGCCATCCACGTTGATGACGTAGATTTCCTCGCCGTGCTGTTCCGCGTCAGGACCGATCCCATAAAAAGCCAGTTTCGTCCCGTCCGGCGATACGCGCAGGGAGTGAGTAATTGATACGTTATCGGATTGCGTTAACTGCCGCATCCCGCTCCCGTCCGCGTTGATCTCCCAAACCTCTACATAATGTGAACGGTTGGAGATGAAATATACTTTTTTCCCGTCTGGAGACCAGGTCAGGTCCGTGTCACCCAGAGAACCCGCGTCCGGGGTCAGCTGGCGCACGTTGCTGCCGTCCGCGTTGATGAGATAGATGACCCCGCCCTTGTCGGAGACCTTCTCGGGATGAAAAATGTAAGCGATTTCGTCTCCCGCCGGGGACCAGCGCTCCCACTGCGTGTATTCCGCCGGGTTGAAGGTCAGTTGGTGCTGGTCGGTGCCGTCGGCATTCATGATCCACAAGTTGCGGATGCCGCCGTTGCGGTACGAG
>CAYYBP010000139.1:0-5660 GCA_964470275.1 uncultured Anaerolinea sp.
GGTGATGACCTGCTGGTGACGAACCCGGAACGGGTGCGGCGTGCCATCAAGGAAGAAGCCTGCAACGCCCTGCTGGTGAAAGTAAACCAGATTGGCTCGCTGACCGAGACGATCGAAGCTGTTGAGACGTGCCACCGCGCCGGCTGGCGGGCGGTCACCTCTCACCGCTCCGGTGAAACCGAAGATTCCACCATCGCCGACCTGGCTGTGGCACTGAACACCGGGCAGATCAAAACCGGCGCGCCCGCCCGTTCAGATCGGGTGGCAAAATACAACCAGCTACTGCGCATCGAAGCCGAGCTTGGCGAGACGGCCAGTTACGCGGGTTGGAGCGCGATCAAAGCCTACCAGAAGTAATCGCATAAGAGACGCAAAAGCAGCGGATCTCTCCGCTGCTTTTTTTATCACCCATGTGCTCCATTTGCAAAACCAATCTTGTGTGGTAAAAATCAATACAACGGACATCGGAGCAATTGTTCAGGGAGTAGAGATGAAACTTTATGACAGTTTTGCCAAGGTGTACGCCCGCGGACAATATCCCAATTTGTCGCAGGAAATGGCCACCATCCTGCCCGGCGTGATGAAGCGGTACAAGATCTCCGCACGCGGGACGAAGAAATTGCTGGATGTCGCCTGCGGAGAAGGCAGTTTCGCGGTTGAGATGGCGAAAAAGGGCTGGATCGTCACCGGCATCGATCAATCTGAAGAAATGCTGCGCCTGGCGAACCACCACGCCAAAAAAGAAAGCGTGACCGTCAACTTTAACAAACAGGACATGCGCTTTATCGACTACGCGGGGGAATTTGACCTGGTCACCTGCTGGTTCGACAGCCTGAATTACTTGATCACAAACGACGACCTGCAGTCGGCGTTCAACAACATTTCCCGCTCGCTCAAACACAACGGCTGGTTTATCTTTGACATGAACACCACCTACGGGCTGGCAGTGGATTGGCAGCGCAGCCGCTGTTCCGTGCAGCAGGAAACCCCCGACCTGCTGGAACTCCACCGCACCGATTTTGATTTTGAGAAAAACCTGGCCTGCGTTCGCATCACCTGGTTTGTGAAGGTGGGCGATAAATGGGAAAAATACGAGGAGCGGCACGTCGAAAGAGCGTTCAAACTGGAAGAGATCGAAAAATGCCTCGAGTACGCCGGTTTAAATGTGGTCGACCGGGTCGCCAGCCTGGACCCTGTTACGCCGTTGACAAAGAACACAGGCAGGGTGTGGTTTGTAGTACGAAAATAATCAATCGCCCAACAATTCAGTTACACGCTGCCAGACCGCGTCGAACATCGCCACGGTCAGCCTGCCGGTCTGTGTGTTTTGCCGGCTGGGGTGATATGAAGCGAGCAACCAGGGCTTATCCGCGGGCGCAGACCTGAACGCGCCGTGCGCGAAGACAGTTTTTTCCCCCGCGCCTGCCACAAGGTAGAGCATTTTCTGCATCGCGTCGAAAGCGAGCTTTCCAAGCGCGACCACCCCCTCGATATTGGAGAGGGCATCGAATTCCTGGTGCAGGTAAGTGGAGCAGGCAGCGATCTCGGCGGGAGCGGGCTTGTTGTCGGGAGGAACGCACCGGCACAGCGCGGTTATGAACACATCCTTGAGCTCAAGCCCATCGGAGGACGAGATCGCAACCGGCTGGCTGGCAAACCCGGCGCGGTACAGTGCGCCGTACAATAAGCGTCCGGAATCATCCCCGGTGAACATGCGCCCCGTGCGATTCGAACCATGCGCGCCCGGCGCGAGGCCGACGATCAACACCCGGGCATGAGGGTCGCCAAACCCCGGCACCGGCCTGGACCAATACTCCTCACTGGCGAACGCCCGGCGCCTGACACGCCCGACCCTTTCGCGCCATTCGACCAGGCGCGGGCAGCGCTCGCACTGTATGATGGCTTCCTCAATTTCAAGCAGCTGGACGGGATCGGTCATTGGCTGGATCAGAGGATCAACATTGCATCGCCAAAGGAATAAAATCGGTACCCACGTTGGATGGCGGTATGATATGCACCAAGGATCCTCTCACGCCCGGCGAACGCGCTGACCAGCATGATGAGCGAGGAGCGCGGCAGATGGAAGTTGGTGATCATGGCGTCGGTCACCTTGAATTGGTGACCCGGCAGAATGAAGAGATTGGTCGGTCCGCGAAAGGCGCCGATGATCTCACTCTCCGCGCTCGCAGCCGCGGCGCTCTCGATGGTACGCACGCTGGTCGTTCCAACGGCGATGACCCGCCCGCCGCGTTGTTTTGTCTGGTTGATCAAGGCGGCGCTCTCGGCGCTGACCTCGCACCACTCGGTGTGGATCTTGTGCTCCAGCGGCGAGGTTTCGGTTACCGGTGCGAAGGTATCCAGGCCGACGTGCAGCGTCACCCGGGTGAAATTCACACCGTACGCGGCGATCTTATCCATGAGCCAGGGCGTGAAATGCAGCCCGGCGGTCGGCGCCGCGGCTGAACCGCTGTCGGCGGCGTAAACCGTCTGATAGCGCTCGGGGTCGAGCAGTTTTTCATGAATGTAAGGCGGGAGCGGCATTTCGCCGATGTGCGGCAGCAACTGGTCGACAGGTTGAAGAAAGCGGATGAGCCTGCGATTCTCCCCCAGATCCTGCAAGACCTCGACCTCGGGTCCGCCTTCGACCTGCAAACCGACACCGGGGCGCACGCGCTTGCCGCCAATCAGGCATTCCCATACCTGCGCTTCGACCTGCCTGAGGAGCAGCAGTTCGATCCGTCCGCCCGTGGGTTTGCGCGCGTAAAGGCGGGCTGGAATGACGCGGGTCTGGTTGATGACGAGCAAATCACCCGGGTTGAGATAGTCTGTTAACTGGTAGAAATGGGCATCTTCAACATCGCCGCCGTCACGGCGCAGAACCATCAGGCGCGAGTTGTGACGCGGCTCAATGGGCGTCTGAGCGATGTACTCAAGCGGAAGGTCGTAATCGAAATCGGAGGTTAACATTCTCAGGGGATCAGGCGCGGCTGGTTTTCCTTGGGATTCAACGCAATGTGCAAATGCTCATACGCCAGGGCGGTCGCCACCCTTCCCTGGGGAGTGCGGTCGATGAAACCAAGCTGCAACAGGTAGGGCTCGACCACGTCCATGATGGTATCGGCTTCTTCGCTGATCGAGGCGGCAATGGTCGCCAGCCCAACCGGACCACCGTTGTACTTCTCGATGATTGTGCGCAGTACCCTGCGGTCCACCTCATCGAGTCCCATTTCATCCACCGCCAGCAGGTCAAGTGCCTGCACCGCGGTATCGCGGTTTACCACACCGTCAGTTTTTACCTGGGTGAAATCGCGCACCCGGCGCAGCAGCCGCAGCGCGACGCGCGGGGTTCCGCGCGCACGCCGGGCGATCTCTTCGATCCCTGACACGTCACTTTCGACGTCAAGCAAACGCATGGCGCGTTTGACGATCTCCTCCATGGCCGCCTGGTCGTAATAATCCAGGCGATAAACCGCGCCAAAGCGGGCGCGAAGCGGCGCCGTCACCAGCGCCAGGCGGGTGGTGGCGCCAATGGTCGTAAAGCGGGGTAATTTCAGGCGCAGCGAACGCGCAGACGGACCTTTGCCAATAATGATGTCGAGGGCGTAATCCTCCATGGCAGGGTAGAGCACCTCTTCGATCGAGCGTCCAAGCCTGTGGATCTCATCGATGAAGAGGATATCCCCTTCCCGGAGATTGGTAAGGATGGCAGCCAGGTCGCCAGTGCGCTCAATCGCCGGACCAGAGGTTACCTTGATGTTCACACCCATTTCGTTGGCCAGGATGTACGCCAGGGTAGTCTTACCGAGCCCGGGGGGACCGTAAAAAAGCACGTGGTCCAGGCATTCAGCGCGCCCACGCGCGGCGGCCGTGAGGATCTCGAGATTCTGCCGCACCTGGTCCTGTCCGATCAACTCCCTGAGGGAGGACGGGCGGAGCGTCTGTTCAAGACGATCGTCAGGTTTTGGGTTTGGGCTGGTGATACGGTCTGCGTCGCTTGCCATAGGCATCATTATACACGTTCTGATTGCGCTCAAGCAGAAGAAAAGGCGGTTTAAGGGGCATAGGCATTTCTCCGTATTTTTGATTCGCGCTATAATAAAATTATAAAAAGGAGAGCCCATGGCGAACGTTCACATATCATCTCACCCGCTGGTAGCGCATAAACTGGCAAAATTACGCGACAGGAACACGGAGCCCAAGAAATTCAGGGAACTGGTCAGGGAGATCGCCGGGCTTTTGGCGTATGAAGCCACGGCCGACCTGGTGACCGACGAGATCGAGGTGACCACGCCGCTGGCAGTGACCCGCGGATACTCGCTCCGCGAAAAGATCGGGCTGGTGCCCATCCTGCGGTCCGGGTTGGGCATGGTAGAGGGGTTCTGGGAGCTCATGCCCGGCGCGGAGGTGTGGCATATCGGTTTGTACCGGGATGAAAACACGCTTAAGCCGGTCGAGTACTACAACAAGCTGCCAACTGAACCGACCGTGTCGGTGTGCCTGATCCTTGACCCGATGCTGGCGACCGGGGGCTCAGCCATCGCGACGGTTGAAGTTCTGAAACGCTGGGGGGTTAAGAAAATCAAATTTGTCGGGGTGATCGGTGCGCCGGAAGGCATCGAAGCCATGACGCGCGCGCATCCCGAAGTACCGATCTACCTGGCGGCGGTGGACGAGCGATTGAACGAGGTGGGCTACATTCTACCTGGTCTCGGCGATGCCGGAGACCGGCAATTCGGAACAGCCTAGAACATGAAAGAGACCTGGATTTTCATCCAGGTCTCTGATTTTTAGGGTCTGGCGGCTTCCACAATCTTGACGAAATCCTCCACCTTTAAACTTGCTCCGCCCACCAGCGCGCCATCAATCTCTGGCTGGTGGAAGAACTCCGCCGCGTTGGCTGCGGTGACGGACCCGCCGTACAGAACGCGCAGGTTTTGAGCCAGCCCTGAGCCAAACAGACTGGCGAGCGCCGGGCGGATAAAGTCGCGCAGGACGGCGTTCGCGCCTTCCGCGGTGGCCGCTTTGCCCGTGCCGATAGCCCACACCGGTTCATAGGCCACAACGATGGTCGATGCCACCGCCGGATCTATCTCTTTGAAGCCTTCCAACACCTGGCGAGTGACGACCTCGCGGGTTTTACCGGATTCATATTGTTCGAGCGTCTCGCCAATACAGACGATGGGGACCAACCCAAGCGCAAGTGCGGCTTTGAGTTTCTTATTGACGGTCTCATCGGTCTCGTTAAAATACGCCCTGCGTTCTGAGTGGCCGATTATGACATACTCGCAGAATTCCCGCACCATCTGTGGCGAGATCTCGCCCGTGTACGCGCCGGCATCCGCCCAGTGCATGTTCTGGGCGCCGATGCCCACCCCGGTGCCCGCCAGCTGCGCTGAAAGGATCATCAGCGAGGTGTAAGGCGGGCAAAGCACCCGTTCCACTTCGGGAACCTGTGTCAAACGCGGGAGGAGTTCCTGCACCAGCAGGCTGGCCTGCTCGACGTTCCTGTTCATTTTCCAATTACCAGCAACCAATGGCTTTCTCATAAGGCCCTCTTTTTATCATGATCATTAATGGGATTTTCACCCTATTATAAAACCAAAACTCCACCGCCGCCGCTGAGATTGACGACGCGCGCGCATAAGGGTATGATGGAGTCA
>CAYYBP010000140.1:0-5563 GCA_964470275.1 uncultured Anaerolinea sp.
TCATTTTATCATGAGTGAAGCGGGGTAACAAGACGCAGAATCAGCCCCCGGTGGCGGGGGAATAGAATGTCACCGAGTCGCCGGTATCGCGCGAAAGCGTGGCGGCCGGCAGCCTGAACAGGAGCAGCGCAACCAGCATATCCCCGGCGCATCCCGAGGCATTGAAAACGATCAGCAGGACGAGCATGTAGCGCAGGAAGGATGAGGTCAGCGGCAGCAGCAGCAGGCCGGCGGTGGTGATCGCAACCAGCGGCAGGAGGGTGGCGACGAGAAAGACGGTGCGCGGCATGTACCAATCCCCGGGGCTGGCGGAGGCGTAATACCATTTGAACGCAAACCTGGGCGCCTCCCCCGTGCTCAGCCAAAAGACCAGCCCGTGCAGACCCTCGTGGATGATGACCATCACCAGGGTCGTCAACAGGATGCCCCCCAGGGTGGCGAGCAGGCTCCAGGGTGTATTGATCGAAACGCTGAATGCCCCGCTCTTCCCGGGCCGCAGGACGGCGATGAGCAACGGAACGGTGAGCGCGGGCAGCACCAGGCTCCAGATCACCATGGCGGTCAGATCGCCGATCTTCTTCAGCGACACACTGCCGCTCGCAATATACCCCTGGGGAATTTCCTTAACGGGTCCATTCATCGTTCAGCTCCTCAATGTATAATCATTTTATCGCATCCACACCAATTCAACCCAGGAGATAAACAATGGTTGACTCAATTGGCAGGGCAAGGAGGGCGCTGATGTACGTTCCCGGCAGCGACGAACGCAAACTGGTCAAGGCAGCCGGGTTGGGCATCGACGGGGTGATCCTCGACCTGGAGGACGGAGTGGCGTTCAACCGCAAGGACGAGGCGCGCACGTTGCTATTAAATGCGCTGCAAACGATCGATTACGGCAGATCAGAGCGCTGGGTGCGCATTAACCCGCTTTACAGCGGCCGGGCGGGGGATGACCTGCGTGCTGTTTTACCCGGCAAACCGGACGGTATCCTCATCCCCAAGACGGATGACCTGGCCGCAATCCGCGTTGTGGACGAGGCGATCACGACGGCCGAGCGTGAACACGGCTGGCCGGCGGGAGGCATTGCCATCGCCTTGCTCATCGAAAACGCTCTGGCGTTCGTCAACCTGGCAGAACTTAGCCAGTCCAGCCGGCGCGTGCAGGCGCTCATCTTCGGGGCGGAGGATTTCTGCGCGGACACCGGGGTCACCCGCACGCCGGAGGGACGTGGGCTGCTGTACGCGCGCAGCGCGCTGGTGATGCATGCCGCCGCGTTCGGGCTGAACGCCATCGACATGGTGCAGGTCAACTACCTGGATAATGACCTGCTGGAGAAGGAATGCCGCGACGGAGCGGAGCTGGGGTTCACCGGCAAAACGGTGGTGCATCCCTCGCAGATCGAGACCGTGCAACGGGCTTTCACACCCTCCGAAAAACTGATCGATTACGCCAGGCAGATCGTGGAAGGCGCGCAGGAAACCCAGCGTGAGGGCAAAGGCGTTTTCACCCACGAGGGCAAACTGGTGGACCTGCCGGTGGTCAAACGCGCTGAGAATATCCTGGCGCGGGCGCGGGCTGCTGGTGTAATTGATTAACAATGAAGTGGATGACACAAAACACAGCCTTTCGAGAGGCTGTGTTTTCTATATGGTTGGGTGACTCAGTCTTCCTTGTGGGGCAAAAGCTGGGCGCGCTTTGGAACGGCGCCGTGCAGTTCGAATGTGTATGAAAGCCTGCCGAATTGCACCAGGTCGCCGTGTTCAAGCGTGAGACCGCGGGTGGAGATGGGCGCGTAGTTCACCCAGGTTCCGGCGGATGACCCGGCGTCCGCGATGCGGAAGTTACCCTCGGCATCCTTGAAGATGCGGGCGTGCCGCGGGCTGATGCTGGCATGCGTCAGCACGTAGTCCGATTTCCTGGCATCCGAGCCGACCGCGGTTTCATCGTTCCCAAGTGGGATTTCCTGCAGGTACACCAGGTTGGGCGATGCGGTTTTCTTCTGGACCAGGCGGGCAGGCGCCAGGCCGATGCCGCGGATGGTCGGCCATTTGACCGTCTCTTCAGTGGTTTCAGGCGCAAGGATATACTCGCCGTTGATGTCCACGGGTTCTGTAACCGGGTCGGACTTCTTCTTTTTAACACCACCTTTTTTGGATGATCGCCTGAGCACACGGATGAGCAGCACCAGCAGCCCGATGAGGCAGAGGGCGATGATCACGCCGGCCGCCGTTGTCACCAGGTTCAGGCGCGCGAAAAAGTCTTTCAGGGTGGCGCGCGGTTTTTCTGGCACAACCACATCCACCGGCATGTCAATTGTCTCACCGCTCAAACCGCTGAAGTCCTCAACGCTGGCACGCAGGGTATGCGAGCCGGATTCCATATAAGCAGAGATATCCCAGGTGAACACATCGAACGGGGCGGCTTTATGCTCATCCATCAAGACATCATCCACATACAGCCGGCTGGCGACAAGTTCGCGGTTCATCCCGTCGGGGAACTCGACCATGATCTTGATCTCGGTTTGCAGTGGCACCAGGATGGATTCGCTTTGGCGGGTCGCTTCCGTCCAGCTGCGCGCCACCTCAACCGGAGGGCTGAGGAAGATCGGGTTGGGCGGAAGGATCGTCAGCGAAAATGAAACCGGCTGCGATTCAAGCATGGTTTCGCCACGTGTGATGGTTAACACAAGCGGGTACTCGCCGCTGGTGTTAGCCGCGGTGGTGTAAGCCAGGTGGTAGACATACGAAAGCGGCTGCAGGTAGCTGTTGAGATCTGGCAGGGTCTCCGCGCCTGAGAACAGGAACAACCCGCCGCCGGTCTGGGTTGCAAATTCCGTGAGCTTGCGGGTCTCTTCGGTGGTCGCGTAATCAGGCGGACCGATCAGCCAGATAAAAACACGGATGTCATTGGAGCCGGCGAGGTTGATGATTTCTTGAATTCCAGCGAACTGTGGGGCTGTTGGCATGGGTGTGACGTAAAGAATGGCGCTGCTCTTCCTGGCGGCCAGGTCAAGCGATAACGCGCTGTCGACCGCGTTGGAGAGACTGGCGGGTCCGGGCACGGCTTTGCGCAGGTCGGGTGCGTAGGCTTCCACCGCGCTGGTCCAGGCATCCGGCGAAGAAGCCGTCAGGGTCAGCGGACCCTCGCTGGTGTACAGACCGAATTCATCGGCTGAATCCGGCGGACGGCTGGAGAACCAGTTGTACAAGGCGGTTTTAACACGGTCAAAGCGCGATACACCCGAATAACGATTCGCCAGGGTTGGACCCTCGTTCACCGCCACGAAGAAGCGCACCCCGGTTTCAATCATTTCAAGCCGGTAGTCAGTGATCGGCTTTCCGCGCTCCTCGATACGCAGCTCTGAAGGACGCAGGTCAGTTATAAAATCTCCTTCAGCATCAAACGCCTTGAAGGAAGTTGTGATCTCGGGATAAGCGCTGGCATCGGGATCAGCGACCGTGATGCCACCCGCCGATTGGGCAAGAACGGACGAAAGGATCCACACAGCCGCCACGAGGGTGAGAGGCAGCGCGCGCAAGAGGGATGTGAGTTTTGAGTGCCTGTGTACCGAATTTACCATTCCAGGATTATTGTAAGTCAAAAAAGACCAATATCACCGCACAGCTCCCCGTTATTCCCATTCAATGGTGCCGGGCGGCTTGGAGGTGATATCGTACACCACGCGGTTGATGCCTGAGACTTCGTTAACAATCCGGCTGGAGACCCTGGCCAATAAAGGCTGTGGCAATACAGCCCAATCCGCGGTCATGAAGTCGTCGGTGGTCACCGCGCGCAGCGCAACGACCTCCTGGTAAGTACGCTGATCCCCCATCACGCCCACCGAGCGCACTGGCAGCAAGACGGCGAAGGCCTGGGCGATCATGGGTTCGTCTTTCCCGGGTTTACGGTTCAGCAGGCCGGCATTTTGCAGTTCCTCCGTGAATATGGCATCGGCGAACTGCAAGCGTTCCACGCGCTCGGTGGTCACCTCTCCCAGGCAGCGCACAGCCAGCCCGGGACCCGGGAAAGGTTGGCGCCACAGGAGCTGTTCGGGAATGCCGAGGCTTTCGCCGATGCGGCGCACCTCGTCTTTGAACAGGTAACGCAGTGGCTCGACCAGTTGAAAGGGCAGGTTCTCGGGCAGGCCGCCCACGTTGTGGTGCGACTTGATGCGATCGGCTTTTCCATGGTCAGATGCCGAGGACTCGATCACGTCCGGGTAAATTGTGCCCTGCACCAGGTGAGTGGGGTTGCCAGCCCGGGCGGCTTCCTGCGCGAAGAGGGTGATGAATTTTTCGCCGATGATCCGCCGTTTGTGTTCCGGTTCTGTCACGCCTCGCAGGGCGGTGAAGAACTCTTCGCGGGCGTTCACCCTGGTGAGAGGGATGCCAAGTTTTCGCTTGAGTACTTCTTCAACCTGTTCGGCTTCCCCCAGGCGCAGCAGGCCGGTGTCCACGAAGACTGCGCGCAAACGCGCGCCAAGGGCTCTATGCGCGAGAGTTGTCGCGACCGTGGAGTCGACCCCGCCGCTGACCGCGGTGATGGCTGAACCTTCGCCCGCCTGCGCGCGGATCTTTTCGATCGCCGTGGTAATGATGTTTGCCGGGGTCCAGTCGGCTTTGACTTCGCAAATATGGAAGAGAAAATTCCTGAGGATCTCCATCCCTCCGGGGGTGTGTCTCACCTCCGGGTGGAATTGCACGCCGTAAATCCTGCGGCGAAGGTCGCCGATGACCGCCACCGGTGTGTTGGGAGAGGTTGCCAGCACCTCGAACCCCGGTGGCGGGGTCTCCACCCGATCGCCGTGCGACATCCAGACGGATTGCTCCCCGACCGGGATGAGCAGGTTTTCGGCGGCGCACGAAATATCGGCGGACCCGTACTCCCGCCTGTCTGAGGGGGATACACTGCCGCCAAGAGCACGTGCGAGCAGCTGCATGCCGTAGCAAATCCCCAGAACGGGCAGACCGCTTTCGAGGATATACGGGTTAAGACCCGGCGCGCCCTGGTCATACACGGATGCCGGACCCCCGGAAAGAATGATGCCGGCAGGGTCAAGTTTTTGGATCCTTTCCTCTCCGGCGTGTGGCGGCAACACCTCGCAATACACTTCCAGTTCACGCACACGGCGGGCGATGAGCTGGGTGTACTGCGATCCGTAATCCAGGAGGAGGATGGAATTCTTCATTTCACCGGTCAATCCGCGAAGATGATTTTGCCGTCATCCATGTTGGTGATTTGAACCAGAGCCTCGATCGGAACCCCGAGGTATTCCAGCGCATCCCGCCCGCCCTCGAAAGTTTTCTCCACCAGGGTGCCTATGCCGCACACGGTTGCGCCGGCGGCCTGGGTCAGTCGGACCAGGCCAAGGATGGTGGCGCCGGTGGCCAGGAAGTCATCGATGATCAGGACACGCTCCCCCGCGCCAAGATATTCGGGGGAGACAATCAACTCCACCTTGCTGCCCTTGGTGTGGGAGGGAGCAATGGTCAGGTAGACGGAATCGGGCATGGTCACCGGGCGGGTCTTGCGCGCGTACACAACGGGAATGTTCATGTGAAA
>CAYYBP010000141.1:0-5522 GCA_964470275.1 uncultured Anaerolinea sp.
AGGTCATTGGGTCCTGGAAGACCATACTAATCTGCCCGCCACGCACATGCCTGATTTCCTCGGAGTCCATCTTTAACAGATCTTTCCCTTTGAAAAAGGCTTCGCCCGCCACGATCTTCCCCGGGGGTGAAGGGATCAGCCGCAGGCAGGAAAGCATCGTCACGCTCTTGCCGCAGCCGCTTTCCCCTACAATCCCCAGCGTTTCGCCTTCTTGCAAGTGAAACGAAACACCGTTAACCGCGTGAACTGTACCTTCAGGGGTTTTAAAGTGAGTCTCCAGATTCTGGACATTTAACAATTGGTCAACCATCTAGTGATCCTCTAAGTTGGTATGGGTGCTGTATCAAAAATCGGCAAATAATAGTTTACCATAATTTAACTGTTTTATATTGCCGTAGGAATTCAGTTAATATCATGGATCGCAGCCATCGGATTTTCTGCGATTGCTACTTTCATGAAACCGCTGTACCTGATCCATGGCGTCTCAAAAACCAGTTTACAGAAAGTGACCTGGTTATAAATGGTGGTGCACTTCACCCACTTACCCTGGAAGTCTACCAGGATGTCGATGTGGCCCAGATACTGATCATAGTTACTTAATGTGAGCTTGCGCTCCGGGACGATCACGTCCTTCACTGGGCTGAGCGCACCAAGGTGCATCTTTCGCGCAATATCAACCGGTATTTCCGCCCCGGCGTTATCCAGAGAGAACTGGATCAATTCGTCAACGATCTGGATGGATTCACGGAAGTGGCGGTTAAAAAGGGAATCTCCGGTGTTGCCAGCCAGGCTGAATGCCATCGCGCTCACCACCAGCGGCACGATCAAAGATGTGTTTCCACGCGAGAACAAGGCCTGGTCGATCAGGATGTTTTCCAGTAGCCCGCACAGGATGCCGACCAACGCCACCACGGCAAAACCGAACCAGACGCTCTGGTTGAATTCAGGGAAATACGGGTATTTAAGGTAGTCTCCCAAAGCCGGGTTAAACCACCCAATGAGTTGGGGCGCTACCCGGATCGGCAGCCATTGGATCAGTTGAGAAAATAAAAGCCCCAGCGCCAGCCAAAAAAGGATACCCAGAAGTGTGTTTTGAAGCCGGATGGTCAACCAGCCAACCAATGCTCCGCTGAGGGCGCAGATGACCAGACCCGGGACGAACTTCACCCACGAATAAGCACCATGCGCAGCAGTCAACAGTATAAAATCGATCCCCCAGGCAAACAGCGCAAAAGCCAATCCGGCAGCGAGGCCATACAACATCCCCGCAACTTGTTTTTTCTTGCCTACTTCGGGTTTCATCCTGCAAAACCTCAAGAACGAACTTTACCCTTTATTATTTCGGCGTATTCACAAGGGTAATCTATGATACAACGATTTGAGGAAAAGTCAATAGTCTGATGATTGGACTGGCGGAGGATCGCAAATTATTTTTCAATCATCGCCAGCGCGCATCCGCAGGTAGGAATCGTAGCGCTCCACGCTTACCCTGCCAGCTTCCACGGCCTGGATCACGGCGCAACCCGGTTCTTCATTATGCGAGCAATCATTAAACTGGCAATGCTTCACCAGCTCGCGCAGTTCCGGGAAGTAACCGTCCAATTCCTCGGGCTGCGTATCCCACAAAGATAGTTTGCGTAATCCCGGCAGGTCAGCCACGAACCCCCCTCCAGTAAGGGGGAACAACTCCCGCACCACAGTCGTGTGCCGGCCGCGGTCTTTGTGTCCGCTGATCTCCTGCACCCGCAGACCCAGATCCGGTTGCACCCTGTTCATCAGGCTGGACTTTCCCACCCCAGAAGGGCCGGCGAGCGCGGAAATCCGGTTGGTGAGCGCATCGCGCAACTCGTCAATTCCACGCTCTTCAACGACGGACGTGTAGATCACGCGGTACCCAAGAGGCTCATAAAGCGAGAAGATCTTTTTAGCGACGCGCAAACCCGTCAGATCGACCTTGTTGGCGATGATTAACGCCTGAAGACGCTGCTTTTCCGCCACAACCAGGAAGCGGTCGAGCATGCGCAGGTGCGGCTCCGGTGACGCACAGGCAAAAACCGCCACGATCTGGTCGGGGTTGGCCAGCAGGATCTGACGGTATTCGCCTTTGGGGGTCGGGTCCATGCGCACCAGCTCCGAACGTCGCGGCAGGATCGCCTCGATCACCCCGCTGCCATCTGATAGCACGGTGATTTCCACCTGGTCGCCGATGCTGATCACGTCTCCCCTGACAGTGCGGCGCTTTAGTTTGCCGCGCAGCACGCAGGTGATCACCTTCTCAGCGGTTTGAATGGAATAGATCCCTGACTGATAACGAATGACGATGCCGGGCTGTTTTTCTGGGCTCACGGTCAGGGGGTTTGGTCGTCTGGAATGGGCGTTTTGGTAATGTAAATGTCCCACTCCCATGGATACATGGTGATCACACGTTCAGCAAAGTAGGCTTCGATAACCCGCCTGAAGACAGGCGCCGCGTATGCTGAACCATCGCCGGCGTATTCGAGCACCACCGCCACAGCGATGTCGGGATTGTCGGGATTGTTGGCATCGGTGAAACCGGCGAACCAGGAGTGAGGATCCTCGACCGAAGTGGTGGCGGTGCCGGTCTTTCCGTAAACCGCTACCTGCATGCCCCTGAAGCGCCGGTAGGCTGTGCCGCGTTCATTATGAATGACATCCCACATCCCTTTTTTAATCGCGGCGAGCGTCGCATCACTGACCGGAACCTCGTTCAGAACTTCCGGTTTGAACTGCTCGATCACCGTTCCATCATAGCCGACGATCTTCTCAATCACCTGGGGGCGGTAGAGCGTTCCACCGTTGCCGATGGCGGCGACAAAGTTGGCGACCTGGAGCGGTGTCACCAGCATGTCTCCCTGACCGATCCCCATCTGAACTGCCGCGCCTTCTGTTCTTGGATTGTTGATGCTGCCTGTTTCTTCGGCGACCGCGTCGATGCCGGTCGCTGCCCCCAGCCCGTATTCGCGCGCCCAATCCGCCAGGTAGGTGTCACCCTTATGACGGTACAGATCCAGCCCCAGGTGGTAGAACCACGGGTTGCAGGATCGCATGATACCCTCGACCAGCGTAAGGTTGCCCGAAGGAGGCAGTTCTTTATCCAGCGTCCAGTCGTTGCCTACGAACCCCTGCAGTTCAGTGAACTGGCTGCCGCAGTAGTACATCGAATCAGGTTTATACAGTCCCGATTCAAGCGCAGCAGTAGCCGTGATAAGCTTGAAAACGGATCCCAGTGGGTAAGCCGATTGGGCTGCCCGGTTCCATAAAGGCGTCATCTGGTCGTTGACCAGGTCGCCCAGCACGTACTGACTGTTGTAGTTGTCCGTCTGAAAGACGTTGGGGTCAAAATCCGGAGAGGAAGCCATTGCCAGCACACGCCCGGTATCGCGTTCAAGCACCACGACCGCGCCGCTGAATCCATAAAGCGCTTTCTGCACCCTGATTTGAAAGTCTTTGTCAATGGTGGTGTAGATGCTGTTCGCGGCAACCGGGTCGGAATTGCCGAGCATTGTCGCGTATGTGCCATCCGGGTTGACTACATATAATTCAGCCGCGGCTTTTCCCTTAAGGTAGGACTCGCCCCATTTTTCAATTCCAGCCGCGCCGATCTTTTCATCGCCCGCGTAGCCCTGGCGCCGGTAGGCATCGTACTCTTCGGGTGAGATGCTCAACAGGTACCCAATCACTTGCGGCGCCACTCCGCCGTCGTAATAATAGCGGGCGCTGTACTGGTTGATCACCACGCCGCTCAGCCGGCTGAGGGCGTTGTAGTATTCGTTGTACTCCTGCAGGGATGTCTCGCCGATGGGTACATAGAAATCACCCTGGACGTCGCGGTATGCGTCGACGATCATATTGATCGGTATCCCGGTCAGGCGGTTCAGGATGGTGACGATGCTGTCGTCCTGTCCTTCGGTGATCTGCCCGCTCACCACGCCGAGCGCCACGGCGTCCGCCTGGGCGGCAATGATTTCGCCGTTTCGGTCGTAGATCTCACCGCGGGTCGGGGGGGTGAGGTTAAGCGCGAGTTTCTTTCCTCCGCTCAACTCGGGCATGATCAATCCCTCTTCCCATTGCACCAGCCATTGATTGCCGTCTGCCACCAGGTTCATTTCCATCTTGCGGCCGAACTCGCCGAACAAGCGCGTGGTGAAGTGCACCTGGTACCCCACTTTGGCGAACCCCGGGTTGACCAGTGAACTCAAAATGCCAAAATCCATTTTTTCGAGTGTCAGGTTGATGCCTGTGTCATTGTAGATCTTGGCGAAATCTTCTTCAGAGATGGCATCCCGGCTGGTGGGCGCGAGCATGGCGTACATGCCGGTGTAATCGTTCGCGTTCCATTTTTCAAGAAACGCCAGCACGGTCTCCGTTGCGTCCGGCAGGCTGGTGGTCTGCACCACGGGGGTGGGCAGGCCAGGAGTGGGTTCGTCTGTCCGGGTGATGCCGTTGGCGCAGGCGGTCAGCACAATGAGGGCGCTCAGGATAACGATCAGGATAGCGATCAGGTTTCTTTTCATGCAGTCTCTCAAATGCAGGCGGGTCAGCCGATGTTCTCCCCTGCCAGGACCCGCTTGAATATAGGGCAAGTATACGATAATTCACGCTGGCAGCGGTATGGCACAAATCTTCTGACGTCAAACCCCATCCTCCGCAGCACACGCTCAAAATGACACAAAGGCAGTCCCATCACGTTGGCAAAACAACCGCTGATCTTTTCAACCGGGTTGAAACCCTGGTGTTGAATGGCGTAGGCTCCAGCCTTGTCCAGCGGGTCGCCGGTCGCCAGGTAGTCCTCTATTTCTTCATCGGTGAAACGTCTCATTTTCACCTGGGTTGAACAGAGCTCAAACACCGAGGTGCCCTTGGAAGGCACGCTGGTGACGAACGCGGTGTGCACCAGGTGGGTGCGGCCGCGCAGCCGCTGCAGCATGCGCCGGGCGTCGTCAACATCAAGCGGTTTTCCGATGATTTCATCATCATCCGCCACAGTGGTATCCGCCGCCAGCACAACCGCGCCAAACGGGGCGTAGCGAATGCAGGCGTGGGCTTTTTCCTGGGCAAGACGCAGCGCGTAATCCACGGGATTCTCACCCGGTAAAGGCGTTTCGTCAATGTCTGCCGAGGTGGTGGAAAAATCCATTCCCATCCAGGAGAGCAGCTCCTTGCGGCGTGGAGAACTGGAAGCCAGTACAACGATCGGATTGGTCATGGGAAGAATTCTAACATATCCGCCTGATGCTGCCATACACCCTTGTTTCATGTAAAATAATGGTATCCAACTTAACGGAGGCCGACAATGCAGCAATTGAAACAACGCATCGCTCTCGAGGGGAAAAACCTCGGCGGCGGAATCTTAAAAGTAGATGGGATTATCAACCACCAGGTTGATCCAGATCTGATGATGAAATGCGGTGAAGAGTTTGCCAATCTGTTTAAAGCAGTTCTTCCCACCCGAATATTAACCGCCGAGATCTCAGGGATCGCCCCCGCGCTCATGGCCGGTT
>CAYYBP010000142.1:0-1867 GCA_964470275.1 uncultured Anaerolinea sp.
CTACAACTTTGATCATCGTGCCGCCCATCACCTGGTTGGTCGGCAGGTCCACGATAGAGGAGCGGGAATCGCCTTTGAAGTCCATCGAAACCAGCGGATCCCCAAATTCGCCTGTTGTGTACCCGAGGATACCCTTCAAAGCCCCGTTTGCCGCCTCAACAAAAGTGGCGTTCAATTCCTCTTTTGTGGTCGATTTTTCGATCAACGCCACGAAATCCACAACAGAGACGGTCGGGGTGGGTACGCGCAGAGAATACCCGTCGAATTTGCCCTTCAGGTCAGGAATCACCAGCGCCAGCGCTTTGGCGGCCCCGGTGGTAGTGGGAATGATATTCAATCCCGCCGCCCGTGAGCGCCGCATTTCCTTCTTGTGTCCCTGGTCGAGGATGACCTGGTCATTCGTGTAAGAATGGATGGTGGTCATCATTCCCTGGACGATTTTGAACTTATCATGCACCACCTTGGCGGCTGGCGCCAGGCAGTTGGTTGTGCAGGACGCGTTCGATACAATGTGATGTTTTGAGCCATCGTACACGTTGTCGTTCACGCCCAGGACCATGGTCAGGTCTTCGTTCTTGGCCGGGGCTGTGATGATGACCTTTTTCGCTCCGCCCTTCAGGATGTGCACGTTCGCGCCGGCTTTCCCCTTGGCAGGGTCGCCGACAGCGTCGGTGAAGACGCCGGTCGATTCGATCACGATGTCAACACCCAGGTCCTTCCATGGAAGCATCGCCGGATCTTTCTCAGCAAAAACCTTGATGTCTTTTCCATCCACGATCAGGTCGTTGCCATTGACTTCGACCTTACCGGGGAAGATCCCATAGTTCGAATCGTATTTGAAAAGGTGCGCGTTGGTTTTGGTGTCAAAAAGATCATTGACCGCCACAACCTCAAGCTCGTTGCCATGAAAATCCAGCATTGCTTTTAATACTTGCCGGCCGATACGGCCGAAACCATTGATTCCTACTTTCACTGCCATAATTCATACCTCCTTCAGGATATTCGTAAATTTTACCATTTTCATCCAAAAAAATGAATTAAATAGATGAAATTGGTTCTCTTCCACTCAATGGTCCTGTGCGCTCCATATAGAGATCCAGGACCGTGCGGGCAATTTTGGCGGAATCATGCCGCCAGGGATTTTCAGTATCCACCAGGTCCGCCTGGTAGTACTGGTAATGCCGGTCTCCCTGCTTCACCTGTACCCAGTCGACCCCATCCGGCAGCTGCCCATCGAAACGGTTGTTGGCAACCACAAGGTCGAACAGCCGCGCGCCTGTGTGTTTCTCAATGTTTTTCAGGTGGTCTTCACAGGAATAACCGTCTGTCTCGCCTCTTTGCGTGGCAACATTACAGATAAAGAATTTGTATGCCCGGCTGGCTTTGATCGCGTCCACCAGGTCCGGCACCAACAGGTTGGCGATGATGCTGGTGTACAGACTGCCGGGGCCGACGATGATCAGGTCAGCCGCCAGGATCGCCTGCAGCGTGGGTGGGAATGGCGCCGGGTTTACCGGGTCCAGCCACACGCGCTGAACCTTGCCGCCTACCTTGCCAATTTCGCTTTCTCCCCTCACGTTCACGTTGACTTTCTTGCCTGGCAGCGCGACCTCCGCCACCAGGTTGATATTCTTCAACGTGGATGGCAATACCTTCCCCTGCACCGCTAAAACCCGCCCTGTTTCAGCGACCGCCTCTTCAAAACTGCCGGTGATTTCGGTCAGGGCAGTGATCAACAGGTTACCCAGCGAGTGCCCATTCAAACCTGCCCCAGTGGCAAAGCGGTACTGGAAAAGCTGGGAGAGCAGTTCCTCATCGTTTGAGAGCGCAGCCAGGCAGTTGCGGATATCACCCGGCGGCAGGATCC
>CAYYBP010000142.1:1877-2561 GCA_964470275.1 uncultured Anaerolinea sp.
ACAGACTTTCGGATTTCGCCCGAAGATCCCCCGTCATCTGCCACTGTGACCACGGCGGTAATATTCCGCGAATATTCCTTCAAGCCACGCAGGATCGAAGCCAGGCCGGTGCCGCCCCCGATCACAACGATTCTTGGCCCTTTTTCCTTGCGCCGGTATTCGGCCATGGTATCAATAATATCTTTGCCGGGTCTGAGGAATGGGCGCAGCAAAGATCGGTTCAACCCAGCGATCCCCAGACCGATCAGAGCCAGGCCGATCAATCCAAATATCAGCGCTCTGATCAGCCTTACCTGGATGAATTGCAGTGAAACGAGCTTGATAATGGGCAGCCACCAGCCTTCAGGGGCTTTCCGGTAAATATCCAGCAGGCCGAACGCCACACCTACCCCTACCATGGTCGTGCCGATCAGTATCAGCAGGATCCAGCGTTTCACACCAATGCCCGGCACCAGCCAGCGCAACTTTTGCAAGGTTGACTGCAGAAATCTTCGGATTTTTTTCGACCTGCTTGAATTCATACTGCGTAAATAATAGCATGTTTTTTCACTTCGTCAATAAACGATCTTTATCCTATGTGTGTAGCGCTTCGGGCGTTTAAAAAACCAGGCATGTTATAATCTTGGTGTGGAGAATCAGAAGTGATTCAGCTTCTCGTATTCAACACGAAAACAATCCCAGGAG